>CAZYYH010000124.1:0-6094 GCA_964651725.1 uncultured Halobacteriales archaeon
CGCAACGAGATGGTGGAGTACTTCTTCCACCGCATCTCCGGCGCGGAGTTCCCGGGCAGGGTGAAGGTGTGGGGCCACAACTACTTCGACAAGCCCGCCGTCGTCGACGACGTGGGCTACGAGGAGGAGTGGCTCGTCGACGAGTACGAGTTCACGTCCTCCGTCGCAACCCACCCCGTGAAGGTGCCGATCACCGGCCCGTACACGCTCGCGTCGTGGTCGTTCAACGAGGCCTACCCGAGCGAGGAGGCGCTGGCGTACGACCTCGCCGACCTCGTCCACGAGGAAGTCACGCGGCTCGTGGACGCCGGAGCCAGGTACGTCCAGATCGACGAACCCGCGCTCGCCACCACGCCCGACGACCACGCCATCGTCGGCGAGTGCCTGGAGCGCATCGCCGCCGACGTGCCCGACGACGTGCGCCTCGGCCTCCACGTCTGCTACGGCGACTACTCCCGCATCTATCCGGAGATACTCGACTTCCCCGTCCACGAGTTCGACCTCGAACTCGCCAACGGCGACTACGACCAGCTCGACGTGTTCACCGAACACGAGTTCACGAAGGACCTCGCCATGGGCGTCGTCGACGTGCACACCGGCGACGTGGAGAGCGTCGAGGAGATCAAGGCCAACGTCCGGAAGGGTTTGGAGGTCGTCCCGCCCGAGCGCCTCACCGTCAGCCCCGACTGCGGCGTGAAGCTGCTGTCCCGCGACGTCGCCTACCGGAAGATGGAGAACATGGTTCAGGCGGCCAGGGAGGTCGAGCAGGAACTCGACGACGGCGAGATCGACCTGGGCGGCGTCGCGGCGCGCGCGGACTGACCGGGCTCCCCGGAGTCTGACGACGGCCGGCTGGAAGTCCCGGCCCATCCACTAAGGGCGCTCCGGGTGTAGCACCTGGCCGCACATGGTCTTCAAGAAGGTCCGGCTCATCGGCACCAGCAGCGAGAGCTTCGACGCGGCCGCGGACGACGCCATCGACCGCGCCCAGCAGACCCTCGACAACATCAAGTGGGTCGAGGTGGACGAACTCGGCGTCGAACTCGCGTCCGTCGAGGGCCGCGAGTACCAGGCCGAGGTCACCGTCGCGTTCGAACTCGAAGAAGGAAGCGACGTGTAGGCACGGCTCGCTGGCCGGCCCGTCCAGCGACCAACCGGCCATCCGGTCCAGCCGACCGACCAGCCGCCACGTTGCAGCCAACTGACCAGCCGCCCCGTTTCGGCCGGCCCGTCCGGTCCCTTCACCAGTTTGCAAGGCTAGCAGAGAGCTTCACTGACGGAGACCGCCGTCGTAAGCGCTCTAATGCACGTCACGACCCCAGTGGCACGTCACGAGAACCGGTTCGTCGGGCGGTGTTCGGAGTAGCCGGCCAGCCGGCGGTGACGGCCGGCGTATCAGCCGCCGCCCCTGGTGGACTGAAAGGGCGAGCGTAGCACCCGAGGGCCGTCGAGGCGGTCGTGGACGAGCAGCCGTCACGCCAACCCGATCCGAACGCTACCTCGCGCTGGAGGCAAACCGTTAACTGCCTGCGACGGATACGCAAGGCCATGAGCACGACCGCGGACGAGACCGACGGCGCCGGGGACGTTCGCCGCGTCGACGTGACGGAGGAGGCGGCGTCGGAGGCCCTCGACCTGATGGACAGCGAGGGGATGGACGCCGATACGGGCGGTCTCCGGCTGTTCGTCCAGCAGGGCGGCTGCGCGGGTCTCTCCTACGGGATGCGCTTCGACTTCGAGCCGGAGGCGGACGACCACGTGTTCGAGGAGCACGGGCTGCGGGTGTTCGTGGACTCCGCGAGCATCGACTACGTCGGCGGCAGCACGCTCGACTACGAGGGCGGCCTCCAGGGAGAGGGGTTCCACGTCACGAACCCGAACGCGGAGAGCGAGTGCGGCTGCGGCGAGTCGTTCCGGACGTAGGGGTTGCTGTGGTTTCGTGAGCGGTGTGAGCGGCGGGGTTTATAGGTGTAACAGTTTGTAATTCTATGTAATATTTTGTAACCTTCAAGTGGTTCATACGAGCTGGCGCTCCGACGCGGAACTGTTCGAGTTGCGCGAGTGATTCGGCTGGAGAACCGCGTTAGCGTCCGAAAGCCCCACCCGCGCCAGAGTCTCGACCGGCAGTCGCCGACTGTTGACCGGTCGATCCGATGGGAGCCCGCCCGATCGTCGCTAGCCGTCACTCCTCCTCGAACCGGGCGTCCACGCTCGCCTCGTGCCCGTCGAGACCCTCCGCCTCCGCCAGCGTGGTGATGGCGTCGCGTAGCTCCCCGAGCGCGTCGCGGTCGAGGCGCTGGACGGTGGTGGCTCGCAGGAAGGTGTCGACGGAGAGCCCACCGGTCACCCGCGCCAGCCCGTTCGTCGGGAGGACGTGATTGGTGCCGGAGGCGTAGTCGCCGGCGGCGACCGGCGTGTACGGCCCGAGGAACGCGCTGCCCGCGGAGTCGATCCCGTCGAGGACGGCCTCGTCGTCGGCGGCCTGGACGGCGAGGTGCTCGGGCGCGTACGACTCCGCGAACGCGCACGCCTCCGCCATCGTGTCCGCGACGAACACGCCGCTCGCGTCGCCCGCGAGCGCGTCCCGCGCCACGGACTCGCGCTCGCGCCCGGAGAGCTGGCGCTCGACCTCCTCGACCACCGCCGCCGCGAGGTCGGCGTCCGTGGTCACGACGACGGCGGTCGCGTGCGGGTCGTGCTCGGCCTGCGCCACCACGTCCGCCGCGAGCAGTCGCGGGTCGGCGGTGCCGTCCGCGACCGCGAGGAACTCGCTCGGCCCCGCGAGGAAGTCGATGGCGGCGTCCCCCCGGACCTCGGCTTTCGCCGCCGTCACCCACCGGCTGCCGGGTCCGACGATCTTCTCGACGGCCGGGACCGACTCGGTGCCGTAGGCGAGCGCCGCGACCGCCTGCGCGCCCCCGACCTGGTACACCTCGTCCGCGCCCGCCGCGTGTACCGCCGCGAGCGTCACCGGGTTCAACTCGTCGGCGGGCGGCGTCGCCACCGCGACCGCCGGCACGCCCGCCACCTTCGCCGGCACCACGCCCATGATCGCACTCGACGGGTACGCCGCCGTGCCACCCGGCGCGTACACCCCGACGCGCTCGACGGGGCGGAACCGCCGGCCGAGTTCGCGGCCCGGCGAGAACTCCTCGCGCCAGTCCGCCGGCATCTGCGCCTCGTGGAACTCGCGGACGTTCGCCACCGCCGTCTCTATGGCGTCCCGCACGTCGCCCGGCACCTCGTCGTACGCCCGCGCCGCCCGGTCGCTCACCTCGAACTCCTCGACCTCCGCGCCGTCGAACTCCCGCGAGAACACGCGGAGCGCGTCGTCGCCGTCCGCCCGCACCGCCGCGACGATGTCGCGCACGTCGTCGCGTATCTCCGCGACGCCCGCGTCGCGCTCGAACAGCGCGCGCTCCTCGGCGTCGGAGAGGGCCGCGACTCGCTTCACGTCCATACCCGGGATTCGGCGGCCGGGGAGTTACGGCTTCCGGAACGGGGCCGACCGGGCGGCGTTCACGAGCCCTGCAACCGCTCGAGGACCGCCTCGCGCACGGACAGCGGGGAGGTCTCGGGGCCGCGGGCCATCACGACGGTCGCGTCGGCCCGCTCGCCGACCGTCTCGGGAAGCGAGCCGAACACCGCCTGCGAGACGGCTCCGGAGCGCGTCGCGCCGACGCAGATGGTGTCGTAGTCGTCGGCGGCGTCGAGGATTGCACGCTCCACGTCCTCGGCGACCTCGACGCGCGTCTCGTACTGCACGTACTCGATGCCCGCGCGCGCCGCGAGGTCCGCGACGAGGGCTTCGCCGCGCTCCTCGGGCGTCCGGTTCTCGTCGCCCGCGTCATCTTCCTCGTCCCCGGGCTGCTGGACGTTGAGCAGGGTGAGCGTCGCGTCCCCGTCCGCGGTGGCGACGAACTCGGCGGCTCGCTGCGCCGCGACCGGTGCGTGCGGACCCTCGCCCGCGAGGACCGTGACGTCGCCTTCGGCGCGGCTGCCCTCGGGGCCGAGCTTCACGAGCGTCGCGTCGCAGGGCGCGCGGCCGACCACCGGGTCGATGGTCGAGCCGAGGACGTGTTCGCGCCTACTGCGGGTCCCCTGCCAGCCGAGCAGGACGTGGTCCGCGTCCTCCTCCTCGATTACGTCGAGGATGACGCTGCCGGCGTCCCGGCCGACGATGGCGCGCGTCCGCAGGCCGACGTCGAGGTCGGCCGCGATGTCGCGGGCGGCCCCGAGGAGTTCCCGCTGTCGCTCGACGCGCTCCTCCTCGAACGCGAGGTCCTGCGAGAGCGAGGTCTGCTGGGGCACCTCGATGACGTTGACGGCGACGAGTTCGGCGCTCTCGTCGTCGTGGGCGTGGGCGCTCGCCGCCGCCATCCGGAGGAGGTCGCGCTCCGTCTCGGGGTTCGCTATCGGCACGACGACGCGGTACCGGCCCTGCCCGTCGGCCACGGGCGTCGGCGCGGGTGCGATGGCCTCGCCGACGAGGCTCTCGCTCAGCGCCCGGTCGCGGGCGTAGAACCCGTACCAGAGGACGCCGAGGACGACGATCACCACGCCGATGCCCTGCACGACCCGGTCCATCTGGACGAGGATGACGAGGCACGCGACGAAACCGAGGATGGGGACGACGGGGTAGAGCGCACTCGGGATGCGGAAGGACGGCTCGTAGGCGTCCGGCTCGGCGCGCCGCAGCACCACCACGGCGATGTGGACGAGCGCGTACGTCACGAGGTACATGAAGCTCGCCACCTCCGCGAGCGTGCCGACGCCGACGCCGACCGCGATGAGGACGAGCGTGATCACGCCGGTCGCCATGATGGACCGGTACGGCGTGCGGAACCGGTCGTGGACCTCGTTGAGCCAGTTGTGGAGGATGCGGTCGCGGCCCATGGCGAAGTTGACCCGGGCGGCGGAGAGGATGGAGGCGTTCGCGCTGGAGACGGTAGCGAGGACCGCCCCCACGATCATCAGGAGCGCGCCGATGGAGCCGAGGAACTCGGTTGCCACGTCCGCGACGGGAATCGGGGAGGTTGCGAGCGCGTCCAGCGAGAGCGTGCCCGTCGAGACGAACATCACGCCGACGTACATCAGCGTGGGCGTGACGACAGCCGCGATCATGGCGAGGGGGATGTTGCGACTGGGGTTCTTGATCTCCTCGGCGCTCGTGGCGATGACTTCGAACCCGATGAACGACACGTACACCGTGCCGATGGTGGCCGCGACGTTCGCCCAGCCGTAGGGGTTGAACTCACCGACGGACGGGTCGCTCAGCATCCCGAACCCGAGGAACCCCAGGATGAGCGCGACGAGCGAGAGGACGATGACGTTCTGGAGTGCGCCCGTCTCCTTCACGCCGTAGTAGTTCACGCCCGTCAGCAGCGCCGCCATCACCAGCGCGGCGACGGTGATGCCGAGGTCGCCCCAGCCGGCGAGGAAGCCGACGTAGCCGCCGAGGCCGGGCAGCAGGTACTGGCCGAAGCCGATCATGTAGAACGCGGAGGCAAAGGTCAGCCCCGCCCACATCCCCCAGCCGACGACGCTGCCGAAGAAGGGGCCGAGCGCCCGGTTGACGTAGTAGTAGCTGCCGCCCGCCTTCGGCATCCCGGTCGCCAGCTCGGAGAGCGAGAGGGCCGCGAGCAGCGACACGATGCCGCCGAGGAAGAAGGATATCGTACTCGCGGGACCGGCCTGATCGGCGGCGATGCTCGGGAGGACGAAGATGCCCGCGCCGATCATCGTGCCGAGACCGATGGTGTAGGCCTCGAGGAACCCGAGGTCGCGCGCGAGTTCCTGCTCGGCGTCACTCATGGCGCGTCGGAACCCTCCGGGCGGTCCGGCAGCACGACCACCGGGACGTCGCTCCCCGACACCAGCGCGTCGGCGACGTTCCCGGTCAGCAGCTTCACCCATCGACCGCTTCCACGCGGCGTGAACGCGATGGCGGTGGCGTCCAGATCGCGCGCAGCGTCGACGATAGTGTCGCCGACGTCGGTCCCGTACAGCACCTCGAACTCGAGGTTGGCACCCGTGTCCCCGAGGACGCCCGCGACCGTCTCGAACATCTCCTCGGCGCGGCGTTCGAGCTGTT
>CAZYYH010000125.1:0-6072 GCA_964651725.1 uncultured Halobacteriales archaeon
AACTCGACGAGTACGACCCGTGGCAGGCGTTCGCCGCCGTCCTCGGGAAGGCCACGGGCGTCAAGGGCGACAACCGCGTCCACGGTCACGTCGTCGCCGTCCGCTCAGTCGAGAGCCGCGACGGCATGACCGCGCGCGCCCAGGAACTCGACTGGGAGACCCTACAGCGCATCCAGAGCCGGATCACCGGCTCGCTCGACAACGTCTCTCGCGTCGTCTACGACGTGACGCACAAACCACCCGCAACCATAGAGTACGAATGAAGGTAGTCGTCGCCGGACCGGACCGAGGCATCGAGGCCGCGCTCAGGGATCTGGGCACGGAGACCACGCGCGTCGACGGCGTGCCGACGGGCGAGACGCTACGCGCCGCCGGCATCGCCGACGCCGACCTCTACGTCCTCACCGAAACCGCCGAGGCGACCTCGGTGTCGGTGGCGAAGGACGCGAACCCGGACGTGCGCGTCGTCGTCTACTCGCCGGACACCATCCCCGAGTTCGCCCGCGGCCAGGTCGACTTCGCCATCGCGCCCGACGCGCTCGCACCCGACGCCGTCGCCGAGGAGCTGACCTCGGCGTCGTAGTCGCCGCACCGACGCGCACTGTGGCCACGTCCACCGTTCGATCAGTTCATCGGTTCGAACACTCCTGATCTGCATGAAATAGCGCGGACGGAGTTCACGCTTCAAGTGGAGGCCGCGCTTAGTGTCGAGTGTACTGCGCGCCGAACGACGACCGTGGTTCGCGTCGTGCCCACCGGGACGGCCGCTGCCACGGGGGCGGGGTGCCGCAAGCGACGCCACCTACGGCACCAGTGACGCCACGACGGATGGCGCGCAGGCCCCACGGAAGCGGGGGACCGGCGGCACGGTCGCCGGCCGGTGACGGATCGACGCCACCCCCGATGCCATTCCACCTAGCGCTCCCGGCGGCAGGCCCCACCTGCCGTTCCCTTCATCCGGTCCCCTTCGAACGCGTCGCTCGTACCGCGAGTGAGCGGACCCGAGAAGTGGTGTGGAAGGTCGGCGCTTGGACGGGTCCGCGCAGCCGGATAACGAGCCCTCCGACGGGGGTGATAGCATCTGCCGCGACCGCACGTATAAATCTACTCCCCCAGTTACCGAACGTGATAACGGCCAAAACTAGATTATCGGACGTGATATTGCGCGGGAGGGCCCCTCTCTTGCCCGCCAAGCAGGTTCTCGGCCGAGCGGTCGTCTCTCGGGGCGTCACCGTGGTCGCTCGGAACGTTTACCGTGCCCGCGACCGACGCCCCTCGCATGACGTTAGACCGCTACCCCGACCTCGACCCCGAACGGGGCGAGGTCGTCGACGCCGAACTCGCCGTCACCGACGACGCGCTCGTGAAGGCGTTCGCGCTCGGCCCGGGCGCGACACTCGACCCGCACACCCACGACGGCTCCAGCAACGTCTTCCACGTCACCGAGGGCACTGTCACCGTCGTCCAGGGCGACGACGAGGAGGTCATCGAAGCCCCGGGCGTCGTGTTCCACGACCGCGGCGTCGTCCACGGTGCACGCAACGAGACCGACGAGGTCGCCGTGCTCACCGCGTGCCTCTGCCCGATGCCCGGGTGACGGAGGCGCGCGACGCCGGAACCGGTCGGTGAGCTGTCCGAGCGATGCCCTTTATATATGTAATAGTTTATAATATGTTGTAACGAAATGTAACTCCTATGTAGTTTATAAGCGTGAGGCGACGCCACGCCGGCTTCGGGGCCGAACCGAGCGGCGTCACTCGCGGAATCGCGCGAGCACCGGGATCTCCGCGACGCGCTCGTCGTCGAGCAAGCTCCAGTCGATGCCCGCGGGCTTCGCGTGCGGCGAGTCGGTCCGAACGGTGCGCTCCGGCGTCACCACGTGGTCCATCGGCACGTCGTGGGCCGCCACTCGCACGTCGTCGTCCACGACCTGCAGTTCGTGGACGGTCGTGGCGACGGTGGTGTCGCCGTCCACCAGCCCGAGTTTGCGGAGCACCGCGAACTCCAGGTCGCTGTACCCCTCGCCCTTCCCGACGCGCGCGCCGTCCTCGGTGACCGCGACGCTCCCCGATACCACGATGTCGACCTCGCCGACCGCTTCCGGCCCGACCCGGTCCGCGTGCTCGTCCACGTTCGAGAGCGCGGGCGCGGCGTCGTAGTCCTCGGGGTCGATGCGCGCCGGGTCGAGTTCGAGGAAGCACTCCTCCTCGGCCAGCCGCGGCACCGCCACGTACACCGTCTTGCCCTCGTGGAGCGCGCGACGCCGCACCGGGAGCTGCGGCGCGTCCGGGTTCGCCTTCACCGCGTCCGCCACCCGCCACGCGTCGAGGCCGGCCAGCCGGTCCGCGGCCTCCCGCGCGCCCGCGAAGTTCGGGATGCGGCCGTGCGGCGGGAACGGGAATCGGGCCTCCCCAGTTTCCGCTAGTTCATCCCAGACGCGCTCCCGGATCCGCTGTTTCTCCATGCCCGAGAAGTGAGCACGTGAGGACAAATACGAACGGGTCACACGACCTGATCGGAACGCTCGCCAGGTAACGGGCTGCGGCCACCGCGGTACGACCGAAGTTCTTCGTCTCGGTCGACGGGTACTGCCCTCGGACGCGTCGGCGAGAGTGACTCCGCGACGACCGTTCGAGTGAAGAGTCGGATCGCTCTGCACCGAGCACGCGCGGTCCTGCCCGTCTCCCGAAACCCGTGTGGCCCGCACCCGTTCGGCAGCGACCACGCTTCGACGAGAGGGCGCAGACCGGCTATCAGGAGTGATAATCGGGAGTGAACCTTTATCAACCGGTCATCGAATGGATGGGGATGGGGAGGAATCAATGCCAGTTCCGACAGGGATACCTGCACTAGACAACATCCTCGACGGGGGGTTCCCGACCAACCGAACGGTTCTCCTGTTCGGTGGACCGGGTACGGGAAAGAGCACGCTCGCCATGCAGTTTCTGCAGGCGGGCCTGGAGCGCGACGAACGCTGCCTGTTCGTCAGCACGGAGCAGACGCCCAAGGAGCTTCGGGATTCGCTCGCGCCGTTCGAGTTCGACCTAGACCACGACCGACTCTCGGTGACGAGCATCCACGCGACGCCGGGCTACACGATCGAGAACAACGACGAAGAGATCCTGACACTCGACACGCTCGGCGAACGGGCGACTGGAGAGCCCGAGGAGGGCCTCGAAGACACGGACGTTGCCGGGGACGGGTTCGGCGGCGGTGAAGGGCTGTACGGCTTCCGCGCGCCGTTCTCCAGTACGTACGTCAAGGAGTTCCTCGATCAACACGCACCGTGCGATCGCGTGGTGTTCGACAGCATCTCGGGACTCGCCCCGATGGCCGACGACGACCACCGGTTCCGGCGTGCGGTACTCGACTTGGTACGGCTGTTCACCGACCGGTTCGGCGCGACTACGGTGTTCACCGCCGAAGCCGGCGTCCCGGGAATCGCCTCGGGAGAGAGCCTCCAGTACAACACGCACGGCGTGATCGAACTCTCGCGGGATCTGGTGGACGGCGACTACCATCGGTTCATTCAGGTGCAGAAGATGCGCGGGGTCGACCACGAGACGAGGCCGTTCGAGATGGAGTTCGACGCCGAAGGCGTCCACGTCTCGCCCGTAGAGCGCAAACGGTCGGACACGTTCGTCCAGCACGACCTGCTGTCGACGGGTATCAGCGGTCTCGACCACCTCTGCGGGGACGGACTCATCCGGGGTGGCACGGCCCTGCTCGAACACGACGGTCGCGCCGATGTCGACGCTCTCGTAACGAACGCGATCATCGAGGGGCTGCGCAGTGACCAGGCCATCGTGCTACTGCCGCCGTCGGGACTGTCACCCGAGCGACTCAACCGGATGATATCGGAGCGGGTCGCTCCCATCGAGGAGTTGCTCGAAACCGATCAGTTGTTCGTACTCGACCTGGTCGGGGGCTGGCAAGCGTTCGATTACAACGTGTTCACCATCAAGGACTACGAGCAGTTCATCCGCAGGCTGGTCGGTGACCTGAAGGCGCTGCTCTCCTGGAAGATGAAGCGCATCTTCGGCACGATGAACGACCGCCGCGGCGACCAGTCCGCAGTAGCCGTGGTGTTCACGGAGGCGATGCTCCAGGAGTTCAGCCCGGACGACGTCCGGCAGATGTACTACTGGGCGCGCAAGAACCTGTTCGTCCCCGACGACACCGTGCTTTTTGTGCAGAACCCCGGCGTCATGGAGGAGACGCTCGCGGAGTTCTTCGTCTACGACGCCCAGCAGATGCTGAAGACGTGGCTCCACGACAACGGGCTCCAGTACATCAAACTGGAGAAGTCGCCCGTCGGCCACCTCGGGACCACGAAACTCGTCGAGCACGTCGACTATCCGCCGTACGTCCGGGTCCAGCGCCCTCGCGAACAGCAACCCACTAATGGAGGATCATAACCATGAAACTCGCACAGTACTTCACCCGGTCCAACACCGACACGAACGGCACCGACTCCGATAACTACGACGAGTCCATTCACCGGTCGGGGAGCACCGACGAGGTGAAGCACCGCGCGCGGTACATGGCCGAGCAGATTTGCTCGGGATTCCAGCTCCACGACCGTCGGCAGCGCCGGGAAGCGCTCGAGGTGTTCCACGCAGTCGACCGCAATCAGTTCGCTCACCTGGATGCCGACGAGGCGTTGAATGCAAGCCGGGCGTACGTTGACGCGCTCTGGGCCAAAGACTCGTTAGAGAAGAGTTACGTCGTCGATGGCGAGGTCGACCCGACCACCATCGGCGATGCTGACTGGGACCGCGTTCGCGAGGAACTCGAACGACGCGCCGAGCTTGTCGGCATGGATCGGCGGTACGCGGACTGCACCACCGAGGCCTGGCGCAACCACAAGACGATGGATGACTACTGGACGCCGTTCCTCCGAGCGCAAACGTACGAGCTTCGGGCGGCGATGGGCGACCCCGAGTACCCGCGAAAGCCCAAGGAGGGTCTCTCGGGCTTCGGCCCGGTCGCCACCCGGTACGTACTCGCGGTCGAACTCCACGACCGTCACACCAAGGAGTCCTGGAAGGAGGCCATCCGCGTCATGGTACCGTACTACCGTGCAGTGCTGGAAGCTCACAAGAGGCGATAGTGCCGTGCCACCCGAGGACCGCACCGGACGTGCCGAGGGCAACCGGAGGACGACCGCCGACGAGCGACGAGGCGGAGCCGGCTGGTCGACCGACGTCGGAAACCTGCTCCTGTTAGCGCCCAGCCTCGGCGACGCCCTTTCGGACGGGTGCCGGAAGACGATGGAGGAACTCGGTCCGTCGCAAACCGACCTGCTAGTAGTCTCGTACAACGAGTCGCCGGATAGGTGGCTGGCGAACTGGCAGCGCCAGAATGGCCCGATTCCTGGTAAGTGGGGTTTCGTTCACGTCGGCGGGATGTCGCGTTCGGCCGCAGCCACATCACGTGACGCCGACCCGATCTCCTCGATCCAGACGGTGAAGAACCCGAGTGATCTCACGGGCCTCGGCATCACGCTCTCGCGGCATCTGGAGACGTGGTGCGGCGACGGTAACCGGACGCTGGTCTGCTTCCAGTCGGTCACCGCGCTACTCCAGTACGTCGATGTCGAGACCGCGTACCGGTTCCTCCACGTGCTCCTCTCACGGACGGCCCAGGACGGTATCGGCGTTTACCACCTCGACCCGGGTGCCCATGACGAGCAGGTGGTGCAGACACTCCAGTCGCTGTTCGATGCGGTCGAACGTGTTGACGTGTAACGTCGCTCGGTCCCGACTATCGCTTCCCGACGGAGCGTCCGGTCGTACCGCCTCACGAGCGGTGGAAATCGCCAGTTTCGTCGAGCACGTTCGAAAGCGGCTCGATCCTCACGGCGGGAATCGCGTCACTCCCGACTCCGCCAGCGCGTCCCACACGCGTTCGCGGAGCGCCTGCTTGCCGGTCATTCCTCGTCGCTGTCGTCGCCGTCGCGCTTCGCCAGCCCGACGAGATGGCCCAGCTCGGGGAGGATGATCTCCTCGACGCCGAGCCGGACGGCGCTCTCGCTCCCGGGGAGGCAGAACACGGGCACGCCGCCGAACG
>CAZYYH010000126.1:0-5988 GCA_964651725.1 uncultured Halobacteriales archaeon
TCGCTTCGCGGGTGATCTGGTAGACGGCGAGCGGGTCCATGCCGTCGACCTGCACACCCTCGAAGCCGTACGCCGTCGCCTTCTGCGCGAGCGTCTCGGATGCGGTCTGGCGCTCGCGGGGCACCGAGATCGCCCACTGGTTGTTGTTGCAGAAGAACACGTTCGGCGTGTCGAACACGCCCGCGAAGTTCAGGCCCTCGTGGAAGTCGCCCTCGCTCGTCGCGCCGTCGCCGAAGTAGCAGAGGAACGCCTTCTCCTCGCCCTTCAGCTTCGACGCCCACGCCGCGCCCGTCGCGTGCGGTATCTGCGTGGCGATGGGCACCGAGACGGTGAAGATGTTGGCGTCGTCGGGCACCTCGTTGCCCGCCTCGTGGCCCATCCAGTACAGCAGCGTGTCCTCCAGGGAGAGGCCGCGGACGAGCGCCGCGCCGTGTTCGCGGTAGCTCGGGAACAGCCAGTCGTCGTCGCCGAGCGCGAACGCGCTCCCGATCTGTGCGCCCTCCTGGCCGGACAGCGGCGGGTACGTGCCCATCCGTCCCTGCCGGTTGAGGCTCACGGCCCGCTGGTCGAAGTGGCGGGCCAGCTTCATGTGCCGGTACATCTCGACGAACTCGTCGTCGTCGAGGTCGGGTACGTCGGCCCCGTCTACGACCTGTCCGTCCTCGTCGAGGATGCGGAACCGGTCTTGGGGTTCGCGTTGGATAGTCGTAGTCACGGTTAGACCCGTCCTGGCATATGCGGAACGTCTCTCCGCCGGCCTATATGGCTTTCGTAACGTTTGTTCTAGAGAGACTATTTCTCACGGCGCCGACTGGGTGACCGTCCAGTTGTCGTGGATGGAATCACCGAACCACGGCTAGAATCGGATCGAAGTGGACGAACGTCCGTTCTTCCCGGTCTTCCTTCCTGTCGTCGTGGACGAGTGGTCAGTCTCCCGCAGAAGTCGCAGCCCGTGCCCGCGGCTCCCGTCGGTCGCGCCGCCCGGCTCATCCCGAGGCTCGTCGAGCCTCGCGCCGCGCTTCCTCCCTGGCCTCCTCGACGCTCTTGCCGTCCCGGAGCACCGCGTCCACGAACAGTTCCCCTGCTTTGTACGACGACCGCACCATCGGCCCGCTCGCACAGTAGAGGAAGCCGAACTCCTCCTCCGCCACCTGCCGCCACGTCTCGTACTTCGCGGGGTGGGCGTACTCCTGCACGGGCAGGTGGTCGCGGGACGGCCGGAGGTACTGGCCGAACGTCACCACGTCCACGCCGACCTCCCGGAGGTCGGAGAGCGTTCGGTACACCTCGTGGTCGTACTCGCCGTGGCCGAGCATCAGACTCGTCTTCGTGTACACGTCCGACTCGCGGTCGGCCAGATCGAGCACGGACAGGCTCTGCTCGTAGCCCGCCCGGGGGTCCCGCACCGGCTGCTGGAGCCGCTCCACCGTCTCGACGTTGTGCGCGAGCACGTCCGGCTCCGCGTCGATTATCTTCCGCACCAGCTCCGGCTCGCCCTGGAAGTCCGGGATCAGCACCTCCACGAGGATGCCGGGGTGTCGGCGCTTTATCTCGCGGATGGTCTCCGCGAAGTGGCCCGCACCCTGGTCGGGGAGGTCGTCGCGGTCCACCGACGTGAGCACCACGTAGTCCAGACCGATCTCCGCCACCGCGCTCGCCACGTTCGCCGGCTCGTCGGGATCGAGCGGCTCCCCACCACCGGTCTCCACGTCGCAGAAGCCACAGTCGCGCGTGCACTTGTGCCCCATCAGCATGAACGTCGCCGTGCCGCCCTCGCCGGAAGCCCCGCCACTCCAGCATTCACCCAGGTTCGGGCAGTTCGCCTCCTCGCACACCGTGTTGAGGTCGTGCTCGCGGAGCGTCTCGCGGATGCCCGCGAACTCCTGGCCCGACGGCGGCTGCATCTTCAGCCAGTCGGGCTTGCGTCGGCGGCTCATCGCCCCGACGTTCGGCCGGCCGATAGAAAAGCGATTGGGTCTCGTCGCCGCCCGGACCGAGTAGCTGCGATTACAGTTTGGGCATAAATGTTATGGCAGCTAGTAACACATACTTTGACGATGCCTGCCATCCGGACTCACGGCTTCCCTGCGCCTCCGGACGCGTAGCTCGGCAGGAGTTCTCCCCCACGACGAAGACAATGGAGCGTACCCGAATGCTGGACGTCTCGCGGGACGACATCACCGACGGCCCCCTCACGCGCACGCTGCTCGCGCTAGCCGCGCCGCTCATCGTCCAGAACTTCACGCAGATACTCCAGCAGACCGTCGACACGTTCTGGGTCGGCCGGCTGGGCTCCGAGGCCGTCGCCGCCGTCGGTCTCGTCATTCCCATCACCCAGCTGCTGTTCTTCGGCATCGTCGGCCTCCTCGTCGGCACCCAGGTGCTCGTCTCCCAGCGCGTCGGCTCCGACGACGCCGCCGGCGCGCGCCGCGCCGCGTTCCACGGCGTCGTCCTCGGGTTCGGCGTCGGCACCGTCCTCGCCGCCGCCGTCTCCTTCGGCGCACCCGACATCGTCGGGCTGTTCGGCGTCGACCCCGACGTCGCGCCGTTGGCGACCCAGTACCTCGCCGTCTTCGGCCTCGCCTTCGTCCCGCTCGGCCTCAGCGACACGCTCGAAGGTGGCTTCATCGGCTGGGGCGACTCGCGGGCCGCCCTCTACGTCAACGTCACCGCCGTCGTCGTCAACGTCGTCCTCGACCCGTTCCTCATCCTCGGCTGGGGGCCGTTCCCCGAACTCGGCATCGGCGGCGCGGCGCTCGCCACCGTCGTCGGCTACGTCGCCGGCCTCGCGCTCGCCGTCGCCATGGTCGTCCGCGGCCGCGACGGCTTCACGTTCACCCGCCGGTCGCTCGACGTCGACTTCGCCGAGTTCCGCGAGATACTCGACGTCGGCTGGCCGACCGCCGGCCAGCACGCCGCCAGCCAGTCCGCGCGCGTCGCCATGGTCGCGCTCGTCTCCGCCGTCGCCGGTCCCGCCGGCCTCGCCGCGTACACCGTCGGCGCGCGCGTCGCCAGCGTCGCGTACATCCCCGCTACCGGCCTCCAGCAGGCCGCACAGAGCGTCGTCGGCCAGAACCTCGGCGCGGACAAGCCCGCACGGGCCAGTCGCACGACGTGGGTCGGCGCGACCATCGCCGCCGTCGCCCTCTCCGGCTTCGCCGTCGTCCAGTGGCTCGTGCCCGGTGCCATCGCCCGGCTGTTCATCGCCGACCCCGACGCCACCGTGCTCGCGTACACCGTCGCGTACCTCCAGATCCTCGCGTACGGCTACTGGGCGCTCGGCGCGACCTACCTCTTCCTCGCGGGGTTCAACGGCGCGCGCCGCACCCGGACCAGCATGGTCGCCCGACTCCTCCAGTACTGGGCCGTCCGCATCCCCATCGCGCTCGTCGGCGCGTTCGTCCTCGACTACGGCGTCCACGCCGTGTTCTGGGCGGTCACGGCGTCGAACGTCGTCGCCGCCCTCGGCGCGGGCGGCTACTACTACTACAGCACGAACAACGGGATGCTGGAGCGGGCCGTCGACGTGGCGACCGCGGACTGACTCGACGCACCCGGACGAGTTCTCCCGGAGCGCCCTCCGCCGATTCCACCGTTGAGAATCCGAGGTGCTTTTCCGTCAGAGAGCGGTAGGCCCGAGCATGGGTTTCGGTAGCTACGACGAGTCCGAACAGCAGAACCAGGAGGTGGACACGGACGACGAGGCCGAGGGCGTCACCGTCCGCGAGAACGACCACGAGGGGGAGGTGTCCTTCGACTCGGAGGCGTCGACCGACGACCTCCTCGACCAGCTCGAGGACATCAAGGACGACCGGACCGACGAGTGAACGCGCTGGACCAGCCGGAACGGTCGTCGAGTGCGGGAGCTGGTGACCGTCCGGTAGAACTCGCCGCCGACTAGCAACACCTTTCCGACCGGCCCGCATGCCTCCGCCCGATGGAGGTCGCCGAGGTCGTCCCCGAGTTCGCCGACGCCTTCCCGTTCGACGAGTTCAACGAGATGCAGCGCGAGGCGCTCCCGGCCCTGCTGGGGAGCGACGAGAACGTCGTGGCGAGCGCGCCGACGGCGAGCGGGAAGACCGCGCTCGCGGAACTCGCCATCTGCAAGACGCTCGACGACGGCGGGACGGCGCTGTTCGTCGCGCCGATGCGGGCGCTGACGAACGAGAAGGAGGCGGAGTGGGAACGCTTCGAGGACCTCGGCTACGAGGTGTACGTGGTGACCGGGGAGCGCGATCTGAACCCCCGGCGGGCGGAGCGCGCCGACGTGCTGGTGATGACGCCGGAGAAGGCGGACTCGGCGACGCGGAAGCACGATTCGCCGCGGTACGCGTTCGTGACGGACGTGGACGTGTGCGTCATCGACGAGGTGCATCTGCTGGACTCCGACGAGCGCGGGAGCGTACTGGAGGTGGTGGTGTCGCGGCTGCGCCGGCTCTGTGCCCCACGCGTCATCGCGCTGTCGGCGACGATGCGGAACGTCGAGGACGTGGCGGCGTGGCTCGACGCCCCCGAGGACAACACGTTCTCCTTCGGCGACGAGTACCGGCCCGTGGACCTGCACGCGGGCGTCCGCACCTACCGCCACGGCGAGAACTCCTTCGCGGACAAGTACCGCCGGCTGTACGAGGCGCTCGACCTCGCGGAGCCGCACATCCGCGACGACGGCCAGGCGCTCGTGTTCGTCTCCTCGCGCCAGGACACCGTGCAGGCGGCGAAGAAGGCGAGGGACGAGGTGGCGGAGCGCGACGTGCCGATGGGCGCGCGCGGCGACTACGACTTCCACAACGACGCCAAAGAGCTGGAGAACGACACGCTCCACAACTCGGTGCTCGACGGCGTCGCGTTCCATCACGCCGGCCTCTCGAAGGCGGACAAGGACCGCGTCGAGGCGTGGTTCCGCGAGGGCAAGATAGACCTGCTGTTCTCCACCTCCACCCTGGCGTGGGGCGTCAACCTCCCCGCGCGCTGCGTCGTCATCCGCGACACGAAGCTCCACGACCCCCTGGAGGGCGAGGTGGACATGAACTCGCTCGACGTACTCCAGATGCTCGGGCGCGCGGGCCGTCCCGGCTACGACGACGTGGGCTACGGCTGGGTGGTCTGCGACGGCGACGACGCCGACCGCTACCGCCGGCTGCTCCGCGACGGCAAGGACATCGAGTCGCGGCTCGCCGATAACCTACCGGAGCACCTCAACGCGGAGATCGCGCTCGGCACTATCCGCGGCGTCGGCGACGTGCGGGACTGGCTGGAGACGACGTACTACTACGTCCGCGCGCGGAGTCGCCCCGCCGACTACGACTACGGGTCCATCGACGACCGCGTGAGCGACATCCTCGGCTCGCTCGTCGACCGCGGGTTCGTGGAGCGAGGGGACGAACTCGCGCTGTCGCCCACGTCGCTCGGCGCGCTCGCCTCGAAGTACTACCTCCGGCTCGACACCGCCGAGCGGTTCGCCGACCTCGCGTCGCGCGATCCCGACGAGGCCGCCGTGCTCGAAGCCGTCGCGCGCGCCGCCGAGTTCGACTCCGTGAGCTGCCGCCAGAGCGAGCGCGACGCCGTCGAGTCCGTCGTCGGCGAGCGCGACGACCTCGAACCGGGAACCCGGAAGGTGCTCGCCATCCTCCGCGCGAGCATGGGCGGCGGCGTCCCGCCGGCGCTCCGGAGCGACGCCTGGGTCATCCGGCAGAACGCGCTCCGCCTCGTCTCCGCGTTCGGCGCGTTCGCCGAGCGGTTCGACGGCGCGCGGGCCGCGAACCTCGCGCGCCGCATCGAGGCGCGCGTCGACCACGGCGTCCCGAAGCCGGCCGTCGGCCTCGTCGCCATCGAGGGCGTCGGCTCCGGCCGCGCACACAAGCTCCACAAGGAGGGCGTCTCCACCGTCGCCGACGTGCGCGCCGTCGGCGTCCGGGGCCTCGCCGACGCCGGCCTCTCCGAGGGCGTCGCCGAGCGCGTCCACGAGAGCGCGCGCGACCTCCCCGACGT
>CAZYYH010000127.1:0-5973 GCA_964651725.1 uncultured Halobacteriales archaeon
CGTGTCACAGAACCCCTTTATGTAGCCGCCGCCTCAGTCGGGTATGGACTACGACGCCAGCCTCGACCGCGCCCTCGACGAGGTTCCCGACTTCCGAAGCGACGAAGACCGACTCAGCGTTCCCGACGCCACCGCACAGGCAGACGGCGCGTTCACCCGGTTCACCAACCTCGCGGAGGTGGCCGAAGCCCTCAACCGCGAGCCCGAGCACCTCCACCGGTTCGTCCAGCGCGAACTCGGCACGAACGGCAAACTCGAGGAGGGCCGCGCGCGGTACAACGGCCGGTTCTCCGATAGCGATCTCGACGCCGCTGTCGAGTCGTACGTCGCGGAGTACGTGACGTGCTCGGAGTGCGGCCTGCCCGACACCCGCCTCGTCAAGGAGGACCGCACGCCGATGCTCCGGTGTGACGCCTGCGGCGCGTTCCGGCCGGTGGCGAAGCGCCGTCGCACCTCCACCAGCCAGACGCCCCAGAACGCCGTCGAGGAGGGCGAGACGTACGAGGTGAAGATCACGGGCACCGGCCGCAAGGGCGACGGCGTCGCCGAGCGCGGCAAGTACACCATCTTCGTCACGGGCGCGCAGGAAGGCCAGGTCGTCGACATCTACGTCGAGAGCGTCAGCGGCACGCTCGCGTTCGCGCGACTCGCGTAAACGGATCGATTACGTTCTTTCGTCTTGGAATCGTCGGCGACGCTCCACCGCCCGTCTGCTTATTGCCCTACGGCGCGAACCCGGAGGCATGTATCGCGTGGTGCTCGCTGACGGCGAACTGAAGTGCGACCGGTACGAGATGGGCCCGCACGGCATCGACCTGTTCGACGAGGACGGCGAGATGGTGGCGTTCGTGCCGTACGAGACGCTCATCGCGGTCATCAACGACGAGACGTACGAGCACGACGACCCGGCGCTGATGTAGCCGACCCCGGGGTTTTTCTTTCCGTCCGCCTACTCGGGAGTATGCAGACGAGCGTTCCCGACTCCGAGTTCGACGCCCGTCTCGCGTCGGTCCGCGACCGGATCGCGGACGCCGGCGTGGACGCGGGCGTGTGGTTCGGCGCGACGAGCATCGAGTACCTCGTGGGGTTCGACCACATCCAGACGGAGCGCCCGGTCGTGCTCGCGGTGACCGAGGACGCGACCGAACTCGTGGTGCCGCGACTTGAGGTCGAACGCGCGAGCGCCATCGACCGCATCGACGCCGTCCACCACTACTTCGACTACCCGGGCGGTGACCCGATGAACGTCGTCGCGTCGACGCTCGACGGACTCGGCGTCGACTCGGTCGCGGCGGACATGGACGGTGCGCCGGGCGTGATGGGTTACGAGGGGCCGGCGCTCTCCGAGTTCGTCAACGTGGAGACCCAGGAGTGGGTGTCGGGGATGCGGTACGCCAAGTCCGACGTGGAGATCGAACTGCTCGCGGAGTCCGCGCGCTGGGGCAACCTCGCGCACCGCTACCTCGCGGACCACGTCGAGGTCGGCGCGCACCCCGCGACGGTGAGCCAGCGCGCTTCACTGGAGGCATCGCGTGCGATGCTCGACGCGCTCGGCGACGAGTACGTGCCGCGCACGCGCGCGGACGGCCCGGCGATGGCGGGCTTCATATCCGGCCCGCAGACCCGGCTCCCGCACGGCCACACCGCGAACCGCCGGCTGGAGGCGGGTGACGTGCTCGTCACGGGCGCGTCGGCGAACGTCGACGGCTACGGCTCGGAACTCGAACGCACGATGTTCGTCGGCGAGCCGAGCGACGAGCAGGCTCACTACTTCGAGTTGATGCTGGAGGCCCAGACCATCGCCATCGACGCGCTCGGCCCGGGCGTCGAACTCTCCTACGTCGACCAGCAGGTGTGGGACTTCTTCGAGGAGCAGGGCGTCACCGACCTCGCGCAGCACCACGTCGGCCACAACATCGGCCTCGGCGCGCACGAACCGCCGTACATCGACCGCGGTGCCGAGGGACGGATGGAGCCCGGGCACGTCTACACCATCGAGCCCGGCATCTACACGGACGACTACGGCTACCGTCACTCCGACACCATCGCCATCACGGAGGACGGCATCCGCTGGCTCACGTACTACCCGCGCGATCTCGAATCGAACGTCGTCCGGTAGCTATTCCGCCGGCTCCCCGTCGTGTGACTGACGGTGGCGTCGCGCGGACGCCGGCGGGTTCGCCACTGCTAAAGCCCACGTCAGGATGTAGAGAAATCCCGAACCGCTGAACGGCCCAATTCGGAACTCTCAGTCCTTCTCGCGGCGCTGGGGCGCTGTAGCTGCCGGCGTCGGAGCCCGCGCTTGACGCCGGTAGCGAACGGCTCCGTCCCCTGATTCACTCTTGAACCGTTCTCGATTACCGCCATAGCGGTCGCTTCAAGCACCTCTTCCCTCGAGGGGCGGAAGAACTAAATAGCAAACCATATGGCGCGATATGAAATTTCTCGGCGTCGGATGTAGAATCGATCTCTGGAATTTGGAGGATAACGGCTCTATTAGGAGTGTTTTCGGGGTAGGTTCTACAATATTTTCGTGGAATAAAATCCGGCTGTCGATCCGTCACTGCCGGCTCGACCATCGAACGAGGCCGCGAGAGTCGGATCTGCCGTGGTTTCCAGCGACGAGTCCGTTTCTCGCCCGTCGGGCGAGTGGCTTCCCGCTCCGCCGAATCCCCAAAGCGTTATGTCCGGCCCTGCGGAAACGCCAGCCGTGATACTCCTGGTGGCTGCCGAGGGGGACGGCGACGAGTTCATCTCGGCGCTCCCGGACCAGGGCTGGGAGCGGGTCGACCCGGCGACGGCCGCGGATCGGCTCGCGGCGGCGACGGTCGACCTGCTGGTGGTCGACCGCACGTCGGTCGGCGCGGAGGCCGACGCGCTCGTCGAGCGGCTGCGCTCCGAGGCCGCCGATACGACGGTTCCCGTGGTCGTGATAACGGCCGGCGACCTCCCGGACCTGCCGCTGCTACGGTTCGACGAGGTGGTGCGGCCGCCGGTCGACGGCGCGCTCGCGGAGGCGGTGGCGCGCGCGCTGACGGTGACGGAGTACCGCGACGCGGTGGCGACGTTCTACGAGCACTGCCGGGAGCACGCGGAGAGCGACGCGACACCGCTGGACGAGGCGGGCGACCTTCGGGAGGCCCGCGACCGGGCGGACGACCTGCTCGCGCAACTCGTGGACCGCGACCCCGGGGTGGTCGCGGACCTGCTGTGGATGCCGGAGAACGGCGACGACGGGACGAGTAATTTTTAGAGGGATAACGAACGAACCCAGGGTATGGTCGAGGCACTCGCGGTCGCTAGCGGCAAGGGCGGCACGGGGAAGACGACGAGTACGCTCGCGCTCGGGATGGCGCTCGCCGGGGAGTACGACGTGACGGTCGTGGACGCGGACACGGGTATGGCGAACCTGCTCTTCCACGCAGGACTCGCGGACGTGGAGGTGACGCTCCACGATCTGCTTGTCGCGGACGCCGACGCCGCCGTCGCGGACGCCGTCTACGAGCGCTTCGGGATGCGGGTAGTGCCGTGTGGCACGAGCCTGGACGCGTTCGCGGCCGCGGACCCGGCACGCCTCCGCGACGTGGTCGCGGAACTCGCCGCGGATGCGGACGTGATACTGCTGGACTCGCCGGCGGCGCTCGGGTCGAAGAGCGCGGTGCTGCCGGTGGTGCTCGCGGACCGCGTGGTGTTGGTGCTCGAACCCACTATCCCCGCGCTCTCGGACGCGCTGAAGGTCGAGGAGTACGCGCGGTCGTACGGCACGGGTACGGCGGGCCTGATCTACAACAAGGTGCGGGACCCCGACGCCGTGGAGCGGGTCGCCGAGAAGAGCGAGCGCTACTTCGACGGGTCGACGCTGGCGTCGGTGCCGGCGTCGGAGGCGGCGCGCGCGGCCCGGCGGGCGGGCGAGCCGCTGCTCGCGCACGCGCCGGAGTCGGATGCGGCCGGGGCGTACCGCGAGGCTGCGGCGGCGCTCGACGTGGCGGCGGGCGAATCGGCGGCGGTCGCGGAGCGCTTCCGGAGCGCGGTCGTCCCCGAGGAGCCATGAACCTGCCGTCGGGCCGACTCGTCCACTCGCGGGTGGTCGAGGACCCGGGCGCGGCGCTCGCCGTGGCGCTCGACCGCGAGTTGACGGGCTACGCGGTTCTGGAGCCACAGCGCGCGCTCCTGCTGGACGACGCGGGCCGCGGCGTCGTGACGCTCCGCGACGGCGTGCCGACGCTCGCGGCCCACACCGGGTCCGGACGCGGCGGCCCGGAGGCGCTCGCGGATTTCGCGGAGCCGGGGCCGTACAGCGTCGAACTCTACGCGACCGACGCGTCCGACCTGCCGGACGCGACCGCGGGTCGGCGGGTGCCGCCAGGGATGCCGGCGGAGCGCCTCGCGGGCGACGCCGACCTCGCGGAGCGCACCTGCCGGGCCGCCCCCGACGACGCCGAGGCGGCGGACGGTGCGAGTGCAGTCGAGGCGTTCCTCGACGACGAGGCGAAGATCGAGCGCATCCGCCGGGAGGCCCGCGAGGAGGCCGAGCGCCGGGCCGGGGAGTGGGGCCTGGAGGGCGAACTGGAGTGAGAACCTTTTTATCGGCGGGTGGTCCACGAACCAGAAACGATTTAGCGATCCGTAATTATGAATGGCGTGATAGGAATGCTGGACTCGGTTCGGTCTCGCTGGCGGCAGTTCGAGGCCGAGTATCTCTCCGAGAGCCACAGGGCACTCGCCCGCGAACTGCTCTCCGGAGCCCTCGCCGTCGCGGTCGTCGGCCTGATCCTCTTCGCCATCTCGGGACTCTGGCCGCCGATGTACGCCGTGGAGAGTCCGAGCATGGCCCCGAACATGCACGAGTCGGACCTCGTGTTCGCCATGGACGAGGATCGGCTCGAACCCGACGCTGCGTACGGAGAGACCGGCGTGGTGACCTACCGGGGCGGGAAGCACGAGGGCTACCGGACGTTCGGCTCGCACGGCGACGTCATCATCTTCTATCGGAACGGCGACCCCGGCGAGACGCCGATCATCCACCGCGCGCGGTTCTGGGTGACCGAGAGCGAGAACTGGGTCGAGACGGCGAACGAGTCCATCGTCTCCGGGCGGAGCTGTGCCGAGGTCCGACACTGCCCCGCCCCGCACGCCGGGTTCGTCACGAAGGGTGACAACAATCCTACCTACGACCAGATCCGGGGAATCTCCGCCCCGGTGAAACCCGAGTGGGTCATCGGCACCTCCGAGGTCCGGATTCCGTTCCTCGGCGGGATTCGACTGCTGGTTCCGCTCTCGGCCGGGCTACCGGTCTGAACTCCCCGGGCCGTTGTCCGGCCCGCACGCGTTGCATCGAGGCCAACCGTTATCGTTCCGCTCGCCGACCAGTAGACATGGCCGAGGATTCGGAGCGCGGGCGGGCGATCCCGCACTGGCACAGCCCGGGCGACACCCTCTCAATCGCGCGCGGCGACGGCTGCCGGGTGTACGACGAGGACGGCGGCGAGTATCTGGACTTCGCGTCGCAGCTCTACTGCGTGAACGCGGGGCACGGCCACGACGGCATCGTGGCGGCGATGAGCGAGCAGCTCGGGGCGATCCAGTACGTTTCGTCGGCGAAGCACAACCCGACGCGGTCGGCGCTCGCGGAGCGGCTGGCGGGGATCGCGCCGGGCGACCTCTCGGAGGTGTTCTTCGCGGTGTCGGGGAGCGAGGCGAACGAGACGGCGGTCCAGCTCGCACGCGAGCACACGGACGCGTCGACGGTGCTGACGCGGTGGCGGTCGTACCACGGCGCGACGTACGGGACGGCGAGCCTGACGGGCGACCCGTCGACGCGCGGCGCGCTCGGGTCGCACGTCACCACGACGGGCGCGACGAAGTTCCTGCCACCGATGGCGTACGGCTCGCCGTTCGACGCGGAGACGCCGGCGGAACTCGCCGAGCAGGCGGCCGACCACCTGGAGTTCGTCGTCCGGAACGAGGGGCCGG
>CAZYYH010000128.1:0-5955 GCA_964651725.1 uncultured Halobacteriales archaeon
ACGCGGCGGAACTCGACTCCGCGGGCCTGCTCTCCCGCGACGGCGGCTACGCGGTCGAGCGCCCGGAGACGCTGCTGACGCTCCTGGTTCGGTACGCGGACTCCTTCGACGCGGACGCGATGGACCTCGCGCGCGAGGCGGACGGTCTCGTGCGGTACGACCCGTAGCGCTCGCCCGATTCTCCCCGTTCAGCGTCCGAGCACGTCCTGCACGTCCTCGGCGAGTTCCCGCACGGCGGTTTCCACCCGGTCCACGACCCCGGGAAACAGCAGGAAGCCGTGTATCTGGCCCTCGAACTCGGTGTACTCGACTTGGACGCCCGCGTCCCGGAGGCGGTCGGCGTACGCCTCGCCCTCGTCGCGGAGTGGGTCGAAGCCGGCGGTGAGCACGGTCGCAGGCGGTAGGTCGGAGCAGTCGGACGCGCGGAGCGGCGCGGCGAGGGGGTTGTGGGCGTCCACGTCGGACGCGAGGTACTGGTCCCAGTAGTAGCGCGCGGCCTCGGTGGTGAGGAAGTAGCCGTCGCCGTACGACTCGTAGGAGCCGGTGTCGAAGGCGTAGTCGAGCACGGGGTAGAGCAGCTGCTGGTAGTCGATGTCGGGGCCGCCGCGCTCCCTGGCCAGTAGCGCGACGGCGGCGGCGAGGTTGGCTCCGGCGCTGTCGCCCGCGACGCCGAGCCGTCCAGGGTCGCCGCCGAGCGCGGTGGCGTGATCGGCGAGCCAGTCGGTGACGGCGTAGCAGTCGTCGAGTGCGGCGGGGAACGGGTGCTCGGGCGCGCGCCGATAGTCGGCGGCGACGACGAGGCAGTCCGCGGCGTCGGCGAGCCGGCGACAGAAGCCGTCGTGGGAGTCGAGGTCGCCGCGGACCCAGCCGCCCCCGTGGAAGTACGCGAGCGTCGGGAGGTCGTCGCCGTCGGGCGCGTAGGCGCGGACGGAGATGGGCGACTCGGGGCCGTCGACGGCGAGGTCGCGGACGGTCGCCACCTCCGGTGCGGGCTGGTCGGCGACGGCTTCGCGGATTAGCCGGCGGGCGGTCTCGGGCGTCACGGCGTGCGCGGGCGGGATCGCCGCGGCGTCGAGCCGGTCGAGCAGCGCGGCCGCCCCGGGGTCGAGTTCGTCGGCCATGCGGGAGGCCACGCGCGACGGCGACGTAAAACCGGGCGTCGGTCTACTCCTCCCGGTCGGCGTCCCGCTCGGCGGCCGAGTCGGCGGACTCGTCCGGTCGCTCGCCGGACGGGTCGGGGGCGTCGCCGAGATCGCCCGGCGACGTGTACCGGTTCAGGTGCCGGCCGAACGTGATGCCGCGGAGCACGTCGAGCACACCTCGGGCGAGCGCGACGATGCGGGTGCGGAGGGTGCGCTCGGAGTCGGTCACGGCCGGGAGTTGGCGTGCGAGCTGATAAAACCGGGGGCGAGCGGTTTTTTACGTGGGCGTCCTGGGTTGGGGCATGAGCGACGGAGCGCGCGGCGGCCGCGTGCCGGTGCTAACGCGCGCCGGGGACGCCCTGGAGCGCGTGGTGTTCGGGCGGTACGAGGCGTGGTACAGGCGGTTCGTGAAACTGGTGTGGGTCGTCGTGGCCGCGCTCGCAGTGGTCCACGTCGCACGATACCTCGGGATCGACCTCGGGCTGTCGCCGGATACGGCGGCGACGCTGGACTGGGTGACCTCGATCGCGGTGACGGTGTTCCTGGTGACGGGCGCGCTCCAGCTGGTGCTGGTGGCGCGCGGCGTCCAGCGCCGGCGTGCCGCGGTCGCCGCGTCGGCGGCGGCGCTGGAGGACTCCGCGGCGGCCGTCGAGACGGCGGCCGACGAGGTCGAGGCGGCCGCGGCGGAGACGCCGGCCCCCGAGCGAGCGGTCGAGCGCGCGGCGTCCGCGAGGGAGACGGCGGAGATCGTCGAGGAGACCGTCGACGAGGTGCGTGCAGAGCTGGAGCCGGACGACGACGAGAAGCAGGACGACGAGGAGCGGGACGGAGCTGGCGGGCAGTAACGGGAACGAGCGGGCCGGTTCAGGCGGTGACCTTCCACGTCGTCGAGGACGAGTAGCCCCACTTCTCGACGTCGAGGTCGGTGGCGGCGCTCTGGATGGTGGTCATGTTGGTGCCGACCTCCTTGGCGGAGAGGTCGAGTTCGTCGCCGATGAGCCGGGACTTGAAGTAGGTCTTGGTGTCGGCGTGGTCGCGGAGGTACGCGAGGATGCGGGACTGCTTGTCGGTCAGGGTCGGTTCGGCGGCCGCGGCGGCGGTGGTCGCACTCATACCTCCTCGTTGGGTGGTGCCGCCCATAGTGGGTTTGGTACGGGAGGTTAACTCGGCTCCCTCTTGCGATTTTCCCGGCCGAGTGACCGGCCGGGAACCCCGAGGGTCGCCGCGAAGGGGTGGCGTTGGTACGGCCGGTAAACACCCGACCCGTGGCGGACAAGCCGGGACTACCGGTCCAGAAAGTTCTTACCCGAGCGAGCAGTCCCATCGAACCGATGGACGAGTCGGTCGAGGTGAGCGTCGTCCTCCCGGCGTACAACGAGGAGCGCACCATCGAGCACACTGTGTGGACGACGCTCGACGCGCTCGGAGCGTTCCTGCCGGCCGGGAGCTTCGAGGTCATCGTCGCGGAGGACGGCTGCGACGACGCGACGCCCGACATCGCGGACCGGATGGCGGCGGATGACGACCGCGTGCGCCACTTCCACGCCGAGGATCGGCTGGGGCGCGGCGGCGCACTCAACCGCGCGTTCGGTGCGGCGGACGGCGACACGCTGGTCTACTTCGACACGGACCTGGCGACGGACATGGCGCACCTGGAGGAACTCGTGGAGAGCGTGCGCTCCGGCGAGTACGAGTTCGCCACGGGGTCGCGGTGGATACCGGGCGACGAGGCGGACCGCCCGGCGAAGCGGGGCGTGCCGTCGAAGGGGTTCAACCTACTCGCGCGGACGTTCCTCGGCTCGGACCTGCGCGACCACCAGTGCGGGTTCAAGGCGTTCGACCGGGCGGCGCTGTTCGACGTGCTGGCGGACGTGGAGGACGAGCACTGGTTCTGGGACACGGAGGTGCTGGTCCGAGCCCAGCGCGCCGGCTACGACGTGAACGAGTTCTCCGTGGCGTGGACGCCGAAGGGCGACACGAAGGTCGACCTGGTCCGCGACGTGTTCGGCATGGGGAGCCAGATACTCCGGTGCTGGTGGGAGTTCTCGGTCCGGCCGCGCACGAACCGCACGACGGGGCTCGCGGTGAGCGCGCTGCTCGTCGTCGTCGCGCTCGCGCTGATGACGGTGTACCTCCCCGTAGACGCGGTGCTCGGGGAGATGGCGGACGCCGACCCCGGTCTCGTCGCGGCGGCGGCGGTCGTCTACCTGGCGTCGTGGCCGCTCCGCGGCCTGCGCTACCGCAACATCCTCTCGGAACTCGGGTTCCGGGAGGGCGTCGGCTTCCTCACGGGCGCGGTGTTCGTGAGCCAGACCGGCAACCTCGTGTTCCCGGCGCGCGCGGGCGACGCGGTGCGCGCGTACGTCGTGAAGGCCCGGCGGGGCGTCCCGTACCCCTCGGGCTTCGCGTCGCTCGCGGTCGAGCGCGTGTTCGACCTGCTCACGATCACCCTGCTCGCGGGGAGCGTGTTCGTCGGCCTCGCCGCGTTCGCGCCGGAGCGCGTCGCCGACCTCGCGGCGAGCCTCGGCGGCGATAGCCTCTCCGGCGACCAGGCGGCGAGCGCGCGGACCGCGGTGACGGTCGCGGCGGGCGTCGGCGCGACGGCCATCGCCGCCGTCGCCGTCATCGTCGCCAGTGCACGCACCGACACCAACTTCGTGCGGCGCGCGGTCGGCCGGATCTCCTCGGACTCGTACGTCGAGTACGTCGCGGGCGCGCTGGAGCGGTTCGTCGGCGACGTGCAGACCGTCGCGGGCGACCGCGCGGCGTTCGCCAGGGTCGGCGCGTCCAGCGTCCTCATCTGGGCGCTCGACGTGATCACCGCCATCCTCGTGCTCGCCGCGTTCGACGTGGCGCTTCCTACCGGGACGCTGCTCGCCGTCGGTTTCTTCGCCGTCTCGGTCGGCAACCTCGCCAAGGTGCTGCCGCTGTCGCCGGGCGGCATCGGCCTCTACGAGGGCGCGTTCACGCTGCTCGTCGTCGCGCTCACGCCGCTGACCCCGGCGGTCGCGCTCGGCGCGGCCATCGTCGACCACGCCGTGAAGAACGTCGTGACCGTCGCCGGCGGCGTCGTCTCGATGCTCGTGCTCAACGTCTCGCTGACGACCGCGGTCGAGGAGAGCCAGGACGTGGAGGCGAACGCGGTCGCCGTCGAGGACTGAGCGCGTCGAAACTGCTTTCTGCGGGACGTGTGAGGGGCTGCACATGTCGAGAGCGGCGCAGTCCACGCGCGCGGCCGCCGTCGGCGCCCTGTTCGGTCCGCCGGCCGTCACCGCCCTCCTGCTCGCGCTCGACTACCGACTGCTCCCGCTCGGAGGGCTGCGGAGCGCGACGCCAGCGATCCTCTACGTCGTCGCACTCGGCGCGCTCGGCGCGACCGTGGCAGCCGCGTACCGGCTCGGCCTGCACGCGACGGTCGTGCTGGCCGTCGCCGCGACCGTGGCGGCCGCCGCCCAGGGGCTGTTCGCAGGCGGAGACGTACTCTCCTTCCTCGCGGCGTCGATGCTGCTCGCAGCTGGGACAGCGGTCGTCGCCGTTGCCGAGTTCACGGGGCGACGCCCGGACGCCGCGAGCCGGATGGTTCCGCCGGAGACGGCCAGGCAGGTGGCCGCGGTGGGCGTCGCACACTTCGCGGCGTGGCTCGCGCTCCGGAGCGTCGCGGTGGGCGGGCCGACGTGGCGGCTCTCCGCGTTCACGGCGGGGCTGTGGGTGTGGGTCGCCGTCGGCACGGTGGCGCTCGGTGCGGTGCCGGTCGTCCTGTGGCGCGAGCGCGGGCTGGTCGCGCCCGGTGCCGTCGTCGCGGCCGGACTCGCGTGGGTGGCGTGGGTGACGCTCGCCGGCCGGACGGTGGGCGCTGGCGGTTCGCTGACGTCGCTGGCGACGGTGTACGGCGTCGGCTGGTTCCTGCCGCTCGCCGTCGCGCTCGCGGCCGGGACCGTCGAGTACGCGATTCGCGCACGGCTCGGGTAGTCAGCCGTCGCCGACCTGCTTCGCCATGACCGTCGCGGAGTCCGGGCACAGGGTCGTGAACTGCTCGGTGTCGCGGATGGCGTCGGGGACGGCCGACCGGGCCACGCGCTCGTAGCCGAGTCGGTCGAAGTAATCGGCGGCGTCGGTGGTGAGGAGGTAGAGAGAGTCGACGCCGCGGTCGGCGGCCCGGGTTTCGAGCCGGCGGCAGATCGCTTCGCCGTAGCCCTCGCCCCGGTGTGGCTGGGCGACGACGACCGAGCGCAGGAGGGCCACCTCGTCGTACGGCTCCAGGCCGCCCGCGCCGACCGTCTCGCCGTCCACCCGGGCGAGGTAGAACCGGCCGGGGCCGTCGAGGTCGGCGGTGGGGAGGCCGACGTCGCGGAGGAGTGCCCGGACGCGGTCGCGGTCGGAGTCGGTCGCGCGGGCAAGCGCGAGGTCGTCGGCCATACCGACAACGCGTGCGCGAATCGACTTAGTTATTCGTCGTAGTGGTCGGTCAGGAACGGGCCGAGTGCGCCCGCGACGGCGTGGCGCAGACAGCTCTCGCGGTCGACGACGCCGTCGGTGAGGACGCCCGCCGCGCCCTGGTTCCGCTTCACGTCACTCTCGCCGACCACGTCGTCCACGACCGGGCCGAGTTCCTCGCCGGATTCGACACGGGCGGCGACGCCGTCGGGGAGGCGGAGGCCGGGTCCGACGCCGACGTCGAGGCGGTCGCCGTCGGTGACGGCCGCCCACATGATGAGGAAGAGGTCGTCGTCGTCGTAGCGGGCGACGCCGCCCTCGACGCCGACGCCGAGGTCGAAGCCGTCTTCGAGACTGCGGCGCGCGCGGTTCTCCGCGC
>CAZYYH010000129.1:0-5946 GCA_964651725.1 uncultured Halobacteriales archaeon
TCGTCGAACACGTCGAGGTCGTTGTTCGACGCCGCGCCGTCCGTGCCGAGCGCGACCGTCACGCCCGAATCCAGCATCGCCTGCACGGGAGCCATCCCCGACGCGAGCTTCATGTTCGACGCCGGGCAGTGGACTACCGCCGTCCCCGCCTCCGCGAGCACCTCCATCTCCGACTCGTCCACGTGGACGCCGTGCGCGACGAAATCCCGGTCGGTCGTCATCCCCAGCTCGTCCGCGAACGCCAGCGGGCGCTTCCCGTGCTCCTCGACGACCGGCTCGACCTCCCCCGCAGTCTCGTTCGCGTGGTAGTGCAGCCCCACGCCCGCCTCGCGCGCCTTCGGCACGAACTCCCGGAGGAGGTCGGGGGCCACCGTCGTCAGGCTGTGCGGCATCACCGCGGTCGAGACGCGCCCGTCGGCCGCGCCGTCGTATTCGCGGGCGAAGTCGAGGCTCTCCTGGAAGTCCGCGCGCGCCGCGTCCTCTTCTTTCCCGACCGTGACGACGCCGTGCCCCAGCTTCGCCCGGACGCCCGCCTCCTCGACCGCCGCCACGACCTCCGGCATCTCGAAGTACATGTCCGCGAACGCGGTGGTCCCGGACCGGATCATCTCCAGCACACCGAGATCCGCGCCCGCCCGCACCGCCTCCGGCGTCAGCTCCGCCTCCGCCGGCCAGACGTCCTCCTGGAGCCACGCGTCCAGCGGCTTGTCGTCGGCGTACCCCCGGAGCAGCGTCATGGCGACGTGGGTGTGCGCGTTCACCAGGCCCGGCATCACCAGACCGCCGCCCGCGGAAAGCGTCTCGTCCCCGGATTCCGTGTCGCCGACCGCCAGGATGGAGCCGTTCTCCTGGTCGATCAGTACGTCCCCGCGCTCGACGGAGAGGTCCGGCCGGAGCACGAGGCCGCCCGCTATCTGGAGCGTCGTCATGCCTCGTGGTTCTGCGTCGGTTCTCATTACGGTGTGGGTTCGCGGACGGCGGGAATCGAGCTACGTAGACGTGACGGGGGCGGACACGACGCGCTACTCCGGGCCCGGCTCCGCCGAGGCCACACACTCGTCGGTCCCGACTACCGTCGCGAACTCCCCCGACAACTGCGCGAGCGCCGTGCGGTGGACCGTCTCCGCGTCGAACGCTTCGTCCCCGAGCGTCCGGTCGAACGTCGCCGTCGCGTCCGCCACGACGTAGACCTCGAACCCGTGGTTCTCGGCCATCCGCGTCGTCGTGGACACGCAGTGATCGGTCGTCAGCCCGCAGACGACCAGCGTCCCGTAGCCCCCGTCGGTGAGCCACGACTCCAGCCTCGTGTCGACGAACGCGCCGTTGACGCGCTTGACGAACTCGGCTTCGTCGGACCGGGGTTCCAGCCCCTGCTTGAACCGGAATCCGGGCTCGTCGCCGCGGAGCGGCGAGTCCGGCTCCGTCGAGTCGTGCCGGATGTGGACGACGGGGAGGTCGCGCTCGCGCCAGGCCGAGAGCAACCGGCGGGCGTTCCGCTCGGCGGCCGGGTTGTTCCGGGTCCCTCGCCACGGCTCGTCCAGCCCGCGCTGGAAATCGACCAGCAGTAGCACCGGCCGGTCGTCGGCCGTGAGTGTCATGGAGCGACGGTTGGCGTCGGAGTGAGATGTAACCTGCGGTCGTCCCTGACCGCCGGATACGCGAGAGCCGTCGCGTGTCGCCCCGTCCGGTCCTGCTTGCTTCCGCCCGCCTCCTCTCCGTTACCTTCTATAACTGAGTTGTGGTCGGACGTGGTAGTTCACGGGGCAATGCCCCGCATTCGAACGCTGACAGTTCTGCTCGTCGCGCTGGTGGCCATCGTCGGCGTCGCCGCGCCGGCGAGCGCCGGTGCGACGAGAACGGCGTCGCCCGCGACCGACTCCGCCGCGTTCGCCCAGGAAGGCAACGCGACGGACGGACCGAACGCGACGGGTGGACCGGCGACGATCACCGTCTCGGCGAGCGGCTCCGCGCAGGCGCAGCCCGATCAGGCCATCCTCCGCGTGTCGTCCATCGCGGTCGCGGAGAACTCGTCTACGGCCGCGGACCGGCTCGCGCGGAACGTCACGCAGCTCCGCGACGCGCTGCTCGCGGCGAACCTCTCGGCGGACCAGGTCCGGACGGTGCGCTACGACCTGTTCCAGCAGGAGCCCGACCGTGGGCCGGAGCGGACCGGGCCGAATCGCACGCAGTTCGTCGCGCGCCAGACCCTGGAGATCCGGCTGAACGACACGGACCGTACGGGCGAGATCGTCGACGTGGCGGTGGGTAACGGCGCGTCGGAGATAGAGGACGTCGCGTTCACGCTCTCGGAGGCGACGCGCCAGCAGCTCCAGCAACGGGCGCTCGGGAAGGCGGTCGGGGACGCGCGCGGGCAGGCCGAGGCCATCGCGGCGGCGTCCGGGCTGGAACTCGGGGACGTCCGGTCCATCTCGACTGCCGACCGCGGCCCCGTGTTCGCACGGGAGACGGCGGCCGTCTCCGCCGACGCGGGCGGGGAGACGACCATCGACTCCGGGCCGGTGACGGTGACGGCGACGGTGAGCGTGACGTACAACGCGACGGCGACGGGCTAGTCGGCTGCGGCCCGTCGTCGCAGCCGGTCGATGCGGCTGCCGAGCGACGGCCGCATACGGGCGAGCGCCGAGAGCCGGCCGGCGTCGAGCGACAGGTCGTTGACCTCGGCGACGCGCTCCAGGGCGTCGGCGAGCCTGCCGGGGCCGACGGTGGCGGCCGCGAGGTCGTCGCCGCGGTAGACGAGGCGCTTGCCGGCCGCGAGGAGCGCCGCCGCGCCGAGCAGGTAGCCGACGGCGGCGGTCCACCCGGGAAGCCCGACGGCGGCGACCGCCGCGCCGAGCGCGTCGCGTGCCGGCTCCACCCCCAGCACGCCGAGGACGACGGCGGCGACGACGACGCGGTACGGCGTGTACCGGGCGCGCTCGCGGGCCGCGGCGGCCGCCGCGACCGCGGCGGCGCTGTCGGCGTCGAGCGCCTCGAACAGGTAGTCCGTGACGAAGAGTCGATGACGGCCCGGCGGTCCGCGCACGAACGCGGTCGCGGACCGGTCGTCGACACCCGGGACGACGCGCACGGCGGCCACGTCGAGGTCGGCGCGGTCGAGGACCGCGGCCTCCTCCGGCGTGGGGTCGCGGGCGTCCCGCAGTCGCTCTATCAGCCACGGCGAGCCGGCGAGCGCGAGGACGGCGAGCACGGCCACGACCGCGACGAACGTGGCGGTGGCGGACGCGACGGTCAGCAGTCCGAGGAACGCCTGGATGGTCAGCGCGACGGCGAGGGCCATGCCGACGAGTAGCCTGCCGAACCGCCGCGCTGCCTGGCGGTCGGTCAGCGTTGCGCCGCGGGCGGCGCGCAGGTGTGGAACCGAGCCGAGGTAGCACACGAGCACGACGCCCGCGACGCCGAGCAGGAACGCGAGGCGGACGGCGAACCCGCCGACCGGCGACGACGCCAGCGCGGGCGAGACTGCCGCGAGCGCGTCGCCGACGGTGGTGGGTGTGCCGGCGATCAGCAGCGCGATGGCGGCGGCGACGGCGACGACGGGGAGGCCGACGGCGAACGCGCGCCGGAACCGGCTCGACGGGCGATCGCTCCGGCGCGCACGACGGCCGTGGAGCCGGAACGCGACGTGGCCGACGGCGGCGACGGCGGCGAGCGCGAGCACGGCGTGGAGGGCGGCCATGACCGGGGCGTCCCGCTGCACCCCCTTAGTTGCACCCTTCGAAAGGCAGTTGACTCGCGGCTTCCAACGACGCCGTAATGAGAATCGCGGTGCCCAACAAGGGCCGCCTCCACGACCCGTCGCTCGATCTGCTCGAACGCGCCGGTCTCCGCGTCGTCGACGGCGCGGACCGGAAGCTCTACGCGGACACCACCGACGCCGACGTGACGGTGCTGTTCGTGCGCGCCGCAGACATCCCCGAGTACGTGAGCGACGGCGCGGCGGACGTGGGAATCACCGGCCTCGACCAGAAGCGGGAGGCCGACCCCGCGAACGTCGTGGACCTCCTCGACCTGGAGTTCGGGCAGTGCCGGCTCGTGCTCGCCGCACCCGAGGACGGCGACGTCGGCGAGGTGTCCGACCTCGCGGGAAGGACGGTCGCCACGGAGTTCCCCACCATCACCCGGACGTACTTCGCGGAGCGGGGCGTCGACCCCGAGATCGTCGAGGTGTCGGGCGCGACCGAACTCACGCCGCACGTCGACATGGCGGACGCCATCGTGGACATCACGTCGACCGGCACGACGCTCAAGGTCAACCGCCTCGCCGTCATCGACGAGGTGCTTTCCTCGTCCGTCCACCTGTTCGCCCGGGAGGGCGTCGCCGACGACCGCCAGGTGGAGGAGGTCGTGATGGCGCTCCGGTCGGTGCTCGCCGCCGACGGCAAGCGCTACCTCATGCTGAACGCGCCCGAGGACAACCTCGCCGCCATCGAGGACACCATCCCCGGTCTCGGCGGCCCCACCATCATGGACATCGCCGGCCAGGAGAAGGTCGCGGTCCACGCGGTCGTCGACGAGAGCGACGTGTACGGCACCATCAACGAACTCAAGCGGGAGGGCGCGACGGGGATTCTGGTGACGGAGATCGAGCGGCTGGTGGACTGAGCGCCGGGTGGTTACCACAGCCGGTCCGCAGATCTCACTGCTCCACCCGGCCGTCGAGTGGCGCGGAATCCGCCTTGACCGACGCGTACACCCGTTCGGCCCACTCCCGAGCCATGGGCGAGTCCGTATCGACGAACACCTGCATCAGCCCCGTGGTATCGTCGTATCCGCCGAGTCCGACGCGTTCGTCGAAGATCGCGAGACCGTAGGGAAGTTTCTCCCGGGTCCGAACGGTTAACCGTCCGCGATCGACCGCCTCGGTCACGCGGGTCGGATACGTGTCACGCAGTTTCTCGGCGACGTGTGGCGTGTAGATGAGTTCGGCCTCGGTGCCGTCGAACACTCGCTGGTAGAACTCGCCTATCATCAGTGGCGCCAGATGTGTCGTGTTGAACCCCCGGAACGTCTCCGACTCGCTGACGAGCGAGATGAACCGCTCGACCGGCCGGTCGGGAACGGTCGGTTCCGCGACCGTCACGGTCGAATCGATCATCGGTTCGATGGCGAACTCCGAGTGATGCGGACAGATCACGTCCAACAGCGGTCCCATTCGGTGGACGGTGCTCACGTTCGCCTCGAACCGAAGTACCTCGTCGGTGACCGCCTCGCCACGACCTGTCAACTGGAACCGGCCGTCACTCTTCTCGACGAACCCCTGTTCGTCGAGCCACTTCGTCAAACGGTGGCTCGTCGCCCGCGAGACGTCGAGGCGTTCTTCGATCTCGCGGCGATCCAGCGGCTCAGCCCGGAGCGCTTCGAGAACCGGACCGTGACGGACGATGTCGCCGAGATGGTCCGGGTCGGCGCGGTCGCCTGCTGCGTCGAGGCGCTTGCCGAGATACTGTTGGTTCCGCGCGTTCTGCATGACGGCCTCCACGATCGGCGAAGCCGGTGGATTGAACTCGAGGTCAGCCGATCGGTCGTCTTCGGGACTCATGTCAGTCACTCGTTCGTGGTATGGTGCCACGAGTAGTAGTTCTATCCCGTACACGGCGCGGAATTCCTCTCACGTCCTGAAACGGCGTTCAGTCCGTGGAACGGAATCTCCGTGAATGAGGCCAATACGTTTGCCGCTCACAGTCCAGACATGGCGTCACCGACTACCGCCGACGAACCGGTCGACGAAGAAAAACTGGACGAACTCGCCGGAATGGCAGTCAACGAGCTAGGCGCGGCCTATTACGCGCCACTGATCGTCATCGGCGACAGGCTCGGTCTCTACGAGGCGCTGGCCGACGGCGGACCGCTCCTGCCCGTCGAGTTGGCCGAGCGGACCGACACCGTGGAACCGTACGTCGCCGAGTGGCTCGCCGCGGGAGCGGC
>CAZYYH010000130.1:0-5911 GCA_964651725.1 uncultured Halobacteriales archaeon
CTGCTCGCCCGTGTTGAGGTAGCGGCCGAAGTAGGTGTCGTACTCGCTGAACACGCCGCTGCCGCGCACCGCCTCGAAGTCCGGCGTCTCGCTCACCGCGCCGGAGACGATGCGGACGAGCGAGCCGGGGTAGTACTGGTCCATGAACAGCAGCGCCTTCCCGCCGTCGTCCTCGAGGTCGTAGTCGTCGAACGCGTCGCCGTCGAAGAACTCGTCATCGTCGTCGTCCGTGATGCCGAGTTCCTCCTCCTCCACCGGCTCGAAGTTCACCGTGACGAGGTTGCCCTCCGGCTCCGTCACGTCGAACTCCCGGCGGATGCTGTACACCGGTCCCTCCGCGATCTCCGCGGACGCCGCCACGTACATCGTCGCCTGCTCGCTCGTGTTCAGGTACTCGACGGTGTACGCCGCGAACTCGCTGAACACGCCGCTGCCGCGGACGGCCTCCGGCACGTCGCTCCGCGGCCCGGAGACGACGCGGAACAGCGCACCCGGGTAGATTTCGTCCGGGCGCATGATCGCCTTGCCGCCCTCCACCGTCTGGGCCGCGGCGAGGCCGGTGCCGCCCAGGCCGGCGACCGCGGTGGCGAGCGCACTGTGCTTCACGAACGACCGCCGCGACGCGTCGAGGAGACTGTCGTCCGACATGCATTGGCACCAGGGGCGTCCGCCGGGTAAGCGGCGGGGCTGTTTCACGGCACGCAGGCACGTAGCCTCTCGTTGTGACGACCGGGCCGCGCGGTAAGTTCGGCCAGGCCGCCGCGTCCCCTGGCCGAGCGGCGCGGAATCGCGTCGCTCTCGTCGGCCGCGCTGGCCGCGAGCGACGCCGCTCTCCGGGGGTGGCCGGGGCGTGCGCGACGACCCCGCCACCCGCTACTTTCAGTTTCAGCCCGGTAAACGAAAAGGATTAATTACCGACGATACCCACTCCGACGTACCGACTCGGCTACCCGCACATACTTATACGCGGTCGGATTAGTGCCGGTAGACTCGAAGCCCACTCGATTCAGCCGCCATGGCACCGTACAAGGTCGACGACGCGCTCCCACCCGAACTCGCCACGGACGTTCCGGAGGGCCGGAACCTGCTCGTCAGCGGCCCGCCGATGTCCGGCAAGCGGGAGTTGTTACTCCGGCTCCTCGCGCGCGGCGCGGCCGACGACGAGGGCACCATCATCGTGAGTTCGCGCGAGCGCGCCACCGACCTCGTCGACAGCTACGACGACCTCGTCGGCAGCGACCCCGCACGCGTCAGCGTCATCGACTGCGTCTCCTCGCAGAGCGAACTCGGCGATCTCTCGCGCTCCGGCCGCGTCAAGCACGTCTCCTCGCCCGAGGACCTCACCGGCATCGGCATGCAGTTCTCCAACCTCGCCAACGACGCGCAGGACGCCGGCGTCGACCGCGTGCGCGTCGGCCTCGACTCGCTCTCCCCAATGTTGATGTACGTCGACATGCAGCGGCTGTTCCGCTTCCTCCACGTGTTCACCAGCCAGATCGCGGGCAAGGACTGGCTCGGGCTGTTCGTCGTCGACCCCACCAGCCACGACGACCAGGCGGTCAACACCCTCCAGCAGCTGTTCGACGGCGTCGTCGAACTCCGCGTCGCCGACGACGGCACCCGCGAGGCCCGCCTGCGCGGAATCGGCGACGACGACGCTGGCTGGGTGGCGCTCGACGGGTAGGCGGGTCACGCGTCGGCGGTGCGGTGCTCGTGGAACAGCCCGACCAGCGTCTGGAACAGCCCGAGGACGATGGGGCCGTAGAACAGCCCCATGACGCCGAACGCGTACACGCCGCCGAAGACGCCCACGAGGATGGTCGCGGAGTGCAGCGACGACTCCCGGTCGACGACGTACGCCCGGAGGTAGTCGTCGACGACGGCGACCGCCGTGAGCCCGTAGACGGCGAGGAAGCCGGCGGCGAGGAGCCGGTCGGCGAGCGCGAGGTAGACCACGGCGGGGCCGAGCACCCCGGCGACGCCGATGACGGGGAACAGCTCCAGGAACATCATCACCACCGTCCAGAACGCGACGTTCGGCAGCCCGACCACGAACAGGCCGACGCCCGCGACGGCACCCTGGACGACGGCGATGAACACGTGACCCTTCAGCACCGCCCACGTCGTGCCGTGGGCTTCGCTGGCGAGTTCCTCGGTGGTCTCGCGGCGTAGCGGCAGCATCCGCTTCACCCAGGCGACAAGCCGGTCGCCGTCCACGAGCAGGTAGTAGAGCAGGAACAGGAGCAGGACGACGCCGAGGAACGCGTCGGTCGCGGCGGCGACGATACCGGAGAGGTCGCCGACGAGCAGGTCGGTGACCTGTCCCGGCACGTCCCCCAAGACGGCGTCGAGTGACACGTCGACGCCGAGGACGCTCTCCAGCCGCCGTTCGACCGTGTTCTGCTCGAGGAAGCGGTCGAGCGTGCGGCCGATCGCGGACGCGTCCGCGGGGAGCGCCAGCACCAGGAACGCGACGCCGACCGTCGTCCCCACCACGGTGCCCGCGACGAGGAGGAGCGCGGACGCGCGCTCGCCGAGTCGCGGTGCCAGCCGCTGCTGGACCGGATGGAGGAGGAACGCGAACAGCAGGACGGCGAGGATGTACGAGAGGAAGGGCCTGAGTATCAGCGCCGCGAGGAGCGCGAAGGTGGCGACGAGGACGGCGAAGAACACCTGTCTGGCGTCGACTTGGACTCGCATCGTGACTCCTCCGGTCTCGGCGGCCCGCACGCGACGGCTCGCGTCACCCGGGACGGACCGTATCGGTCGCCACCGTATTGTGCTTTGGCCCGCGCGACGCCGGCTGCGCGGCGTGTAGGTGGAGAACCGGCGGGCCGACACACTGCAGAAACCACTAATACCCCTCCCGCAGAACCTCGGCGACATGTCGGGCATCGTGTTCTACGGGACCGCGGACCGCGACGCCGTCTGTCCGTTCTACCGGAGCCGTCTGGGGTTCGACATCTGGCTGGAGCAGGACGGCTGCACCATCATGCGGTACGACAACCTCCTGCTCGGGTTCCGCGAGCGCGAGCAGCCGGAGACCGACGGCGTCGTCACGCTCGTCTACGAGGAGCGCGCCGCCGTCGACGGCATGTACGAGGCGCTCGCGGACGTGGCGCGCGGCGAACCCGAGGAGAAAGAGGAGTTACGCGTCTACCGGTTCCTCGCCGACGACCCCGAGGGCCGCACGCTGGAGTGCCAGACGTTCCTCCACGAGACGCCCGGCGTGCCGGGCGACGAGTGACGCGCCGTCTCGTGCTACCCGCCCGTTCGGTCCACCGGAGCGTCGGCTGTCGAACTGCTGTCGCCGTCGGTCGACTGGCCGTGCCGAGCCGTTTTCGCGTCACCCTGCCGACTGCGCCGACGACTCACCCTCCACGTCCTGCACGGGGCGCTCCCGGGCGACGACGATACCACCGACGACGAGAAAGCCGGTTCCGAGGACGGCGAGGGCGGCGATGGGCGAGGTGGCGTCGGCGACCGCGCCGATGGCGGGCTTGACGGGGAGGCGGACGAGCGCGTACGCCATCGACGCGGCACTGAGCACGGTGGCGCGGCCGGCCGACTCGACGCGGTCGTTGAGGTAGCCGGAGGCGATGGGGGCGATCGCAGCGTTCGCGGACTTCAGGACGAAGAACGTCGGGAGGGCGACGACGGAGACGGCGAGCGGGGCGACGAGGAAGACGGCGACGAGCGCGGGGACGAGCAGGACCGCCAACCGCGTGGAGAGCAGGCGTTCGAGGTCGTCGGCGTAGTAGCTGGCGACGGCGGCGGCGACGGTGAAGCCGAAGTAGAGCGGGCCGAGACCGGCCTCGGGGAGCGCGAGCGCGTTCACGGCGACGGGCTGGATGAACTCGTCGGCGGCGTTGACGACGGCGAAGAACAGCGCGACGTAGAGTACGAACGAGCGGAGCGGCGGGTCGGTGAGGTGGCGGCGGGCGACCGCGAGCAGTTCGCGCGGCGAGGCGGCGTCGTCGCCGTCGCGGTGGTCGGTCGCGGGCATCGACGCGACGACCGGGATGGAGGCGAGGACGAGCACGCCGCCGGCGACGAACGGGAGCCGGGGGTCGAGTTCGTAGAGCGCGCCGGCGGCCAGCATCGTCGCGGCGCTCGTCCACTGGCCGATGGCTCCGCCGCGGCCGCGGACGCGCGTGTACTCGTCCGCGCGGAGCCGGGCGTCGAGCGCGTCGTAGAGCCACGCGTCGCCGCTGCCGGAGCGAAAGGCCAGGCCGAGTGCCCAGAGCGTGTAGAGGGCGACGAAGCCGGCGAAGGAGTGGGCGACGGCGAACCCGAGGACGGAGACGGCGAGCAGCCCGGAGGCGATCAGGAGGCTGTTGCGCCGGCCGAGGCGGTCGCCGACGTAGCCCGTCGGGAGTTCGCCGACGACGACGAGCGCGGCGGAGATGCTACCGAGCACGCCGATCTGCGTAAACGTCAGACCGCGGTGCAGGAGGAACACGGTGAACACCGGCCAGAAGAACCCGAACGTAACGGTGGCCCGGTAGCAGTAGTACTTCATGACGAGCGGTTCGGGAAGGCGGTCGCGGATCACGGCTGACCATGCTCCGGGCGGTGACTTGACGCGACTGCCTGCATGGGTGTTGCTGGCCGCCGCGGGAACGTGAACGTTTCCTAACACTGGTTTTAGTAGCGCGGCCGAGATGTCGCCGGACTCAAGCGGGTGGAGCGCGACGCCGCGACCATGACGGACACCGGGCCGGACGGCGACTCGCCCGACCGCGCGCCCGCGGAGGCGTTCGCCGCGCTCGGCCACGATCACCGCGTCGCCATCCTCGAGGCGCTGCTCGACCTTGGCCGGGCGGGCGACGAGTACCCGGCGTCGTTCTCGACGCTCCGGGAGCACACGGGTGTCGACGTGAGTTCGCAGTTCAGCTACCACCTCGACGCGCTCGTCGGCCACTTCCTCCGGCGGGACGACGTCGGCTACTCGTTCCGGTACGCCGGCTGGAAGGTGGCGACGGCGGTGCTCGCGGGCACTTATCACGAGCGGCGCGAGTTCGGCCCGGCCGACGTGGCGGGGACGTGCCCGCTCTGTGGGACGGACGAACTCGTTTCGTCGTACCACGACGAGTGGCTGGCGGTGGACTGCGAGTGTTGCGGCGAGCGCCTCACTCGGTACCCGTTCCCGCCCGGCGGCCTCGCCGGCCGCGAAACTCGCGAGTTTCTGCAGGCGTTCGACCGGCACGTCCGGTCGCACGTCCGTCTGGTCCGCGACGGCGTCTGCCCGGCATGTTACGGCCGGATGGAGCCGACGACGTTCTCGCTGGACGAGACGCCGGACCACGGCCGTCCGGCGGCGTACGACTGCGAGCGTTGCGGGAACAGCGTCCACCCGCCGCCTGGCCTGCTGGTGCTGCCGGAGCCCGAGGTGCGGTCGTTCTGCCGGGCGCGCGGCGTGGACGTGGACGCGATGCCGTACTGGGAACTTGGGTTCTGCGTGAACGACGAACGGGCCGTGGTGGACGCCGCCGACGGCTGGCGCTGCCGGGTGACGGTCGAGGCGGGTGGCGACGCGCTGGTCGTCGAACTCGACGACGCGCTAGACGTGGTGGCCGTCGAGGAGCGAGGTGACTGACCCCTACAAAGCTTATGCTACGGTCGGCTGACACGCCTGTATGCTGCGCGACGAGGTGGCCGACGACCTCCGCGATCGACGGGGCGACGGCTGGCGGCTGCTGCCCGACTACGACGGCTACTGCTTCGCAGACGTGCCGGCGACGGCTGCGGACGTGCTCGGCGCGAACGTCGGATCGACGCTCCCGGGCGACGTGTTCGACGGCGTGGATACCGGCGTCGAGAACGTGGTGGTCCTGCTCGTGGACGGTCTCGGCTACGACTGCTGGCGGCGCGACCACGCCGACCACGCGCTGTTCGACGCGGTGACGCG
>CAZYYH010000131.1:0-5868 GCA_964651725.1 uncultured Halobacteriales archaeon
TGTCGAGCGGCGTCCACGAGTCCCAGTCGCGGTTCTGGGAGAACCACGTCGGCCGCACCGAGGCGTTCTGGGAGCTGTTCCTGCCGGAGATGAAAGAGCAGTTCCCGCAGGTCGAGGGCGTGACGCCCCGGGAGGCGTACGAGGCGGTCAACCAGGTCTATCCTGACAACCTCATCCGGGTGGAGGCGGACGAGCTGACCTACCACATGCACATCATCCTCCGGACGGAGATCGAGCGCGCGGTGATGGACGGCGACCTCGCGCTCGCGGACGTGCCCGAGGCCTGGAACACGAAGATGGCGGAGTACCTCGGCGTCACGCCCGAGAGCGACGCCGAGGGCTGCCTGCAGGACATCCACTGGACGGGCGGCCTCGTCGGGTTTCACGGCTACACCGTGGGAAGCGTCCTCGCCGCACAGCTCCACGCGGCGATGGTCGACGACCTCGGCGACCTCGACCCGCTCGTCCGCGAGGGCAACTTCGAGCCCATCCACGAGTGGCTCACCGAGCACGTCCACCGCCACGGCCGGCGGTACGAGACGCCGGAACTCGTCGAGCGTGCGACCGGCGAGCCGCTCACTGCCGACTACTTCCTCGACTACGCGAAAGGGAAGTTCGGGGACCTCTACGACCTGTAGAGACGATCCGAGGTGGCCGACTGAATCGGCGCGTGAGGACCGCCCCGTCCCGCTTCGTCGGAGGCCATCGGGAGTGGTCGTCGGGTAGAGTTGCGGTTCGAACGCCGAAACCCGGCGGCACGAGCTTCTGTGCGGCTATTTTCACCGCGACAGCGGCGGTGACTCACCACCAGCACTATATACTGGTGTGGCATAGCATACCACGTATGGCGACGGCACCCGACCCGGACGACGCCGTTTTCGACGAATTCCTGGCGAGCAACGGTGACGAACCCAAGCAGACCTGGGACCACAGCTACAACAAGAAGCAGTGTCCGGACTGTGGCGGCCTCCACGACGAGTCCGCCGCGGAGTGTGCGGTATGCGGATGGCGACCGTAGTCGTCTGGTCGCCAGTAACGGAGTACCACGTTTCTCTCGACGCCCGACCGCGAGCATCGGCTACGGGTACGGCGGCGCGGTACCGCGAGCGCGCACCCGTCACTTGCGCGCGGACGTCACCCGTTCGGTTACCACTTAGTGTCGGACTGGCGGCCAGAAAAGTGAAGATTGAAAAGTCCCTATCGCCGAATCGATACGTATGCCGGAATGTCAGAACTGCGGTTCGTTCGTCACTGACGCCTACGCTCGGGTGTTCACGCCCGACGGGGTGGAGGAGCCACGGGTCTGCCCGAACTGCGAGGACAAGATACGGGACGGCGCGTCGATACGGAAGGCGCGCTCGACCCGGCGCACCTGACTCGCGCGCCGTTCGTCCTCGTGAGCGCGCGCCGGCCGCCCCTCGATCCACCGCGGTCTCTCCCCCGCGTCGTCCCGTGCGCGCCGATGGTGGAGCGATGTAGTGGGGACGGTGGGTGGAACGACGGGTGGCGGGAACGGTGGGTGGCAGGGACCCCTCGATGGCCGTTCCGAGGAGGGGACGTCCGAACCCTCGTCAGCGGCGCGGACGGAACGTTATCGCGGGCCGAGACAAGTCACGTATTTTATAGGGCAGGGGTTCCTGTACTGGCGTGATGACCGACTCGGACCCGACGGTTACACGGCTGTTCGGTGGGCCCGGTAGCGGGAAGACCACCGAACTCCTCGACCGCGTCGAGGCCATCCTCGACCGCGACGGCGTCTCCATCGACGACGTACTGGTCGTGTCGTACACGCGCGCCGCCGCCGCCGAGGTGCGCGAGCGGCTCGCGGAGCGACTCGGCGAGAACCCCCAGGCGCTCAAGGGCAACGTCTGCACGATGCACGCGAAGGCGTACGAACTTCTCGACCTCTCGCGCGGCGACGTCGTCGGCGAGGACGACAAGGAAGCGTTCTGCGAGGAGTTCGGCCTGGAGTTCGAGGACGAGTACGCGAGCGCGGGCCGGCGCACGGCGCGCTCCACGACGCTCGGCAACAAGATAATCGCCACGAGCCAGTGGCTGCAGCGCACCAACCGCGAGGTCGCGGACTGGTACGACGTGCCGTTCCAGTGGGACGTCGACGAGGTGCGGCTGCCGCCCGACATCGACCCGAACGCGCAGGTCGGCAACAAGTACACGCCGACGTGGCCGTCCTCGGACGACCGCGTGGACGTGCCGGAGGCGGTCCGCGGCTGGCGGTCGTACAAGGGCGAGAACGACCTCGTCGGCTTCGCGGACATGCTGGAGCGCGTCCAGCAGCGGTCGCTGGTGCCCCACGTCGACTTCCTCGTCATCGACGAGTTCCAGGACATCACGCGGCTCCAGTACGAGGTGTACGACGAGTGGAAGCAGCACATGGACGAGGTGCTGATCGCGGGCGACGACGACCAGGTCGTCTACTCGTGGCAGGGCGCGGACCCGAGCCTGCTGTTGGACGAGGGCGTCGAGGACCCGGACCGCGACGACGAGGGCGACATCGAACTCTCGACGGGCGGGACCGTCGAGGACGTCATCCTCGACACCAGCCACCGGCTGCCGTCGAGCGTGCTGAAGGTGGTGCAGCGCGAGGTGCGCCACATCGAGAAGCGCCAGGCGAAGAACCTCGAACCGCGGAAGCAGGGCGGCGCGGTGGAGGCGGTGGAGAGCCCGTCGATGCTCGACCTGGTGCGGAACGTGCGCTACACCGTGGACGACCACGACGGCACCATCATGGTGCTGTTCCGCGCGCGCTACCAGATGTTCCAGTTCATCGACGAGTTCATCGACGACGGCATGCCGTTCAAGGTGCTCACCGACCAGCGGATGTGGACGGACCGCCTGACGCAGTACGTCGACGCGGTAGAGCACCTGGACGCGGGCGAACCCATCGACGGCCTCCAGGCGCGGCGCATCGCGGACATGCTCCAGGACTCGGCGTTCGGCACGAACGACCGCGACGAACTGTTCGACGCCATCGACGAGCGCAAGGAGGAACTCGGCGTGGACGACCTCCACGACGTCGCCATCGACCCCGAGTTCGTCCGCGACCACGTGCCGTTCGTGCCCGATCCGCCGGCGGCCGGCGACATGCTCCGGAAGGTGACGCGGTTCCAGCGCCAGAGCGTCGAGGCGTACTTCGCGGGCGATTATCAGGGGATGGAGCGCGACCGCGTCCGCGTCGGCACCATCCACTCCGCGAAGGGTCGCGAGGCCGACCACGTGTTCCTCGCCACCGACCTCACGGAGAAGGTCGTCGAGCAGATGGCGGCGACGGTCGACGACGAGACGCTGGAGCGCGCCGGCGTCGGGGAGTTCGACAAGACCACCAACCCCGTGCCGGTGCTCACGGACAACGAGCGCCGCGTGTTCTACGTCGGGATGAGTCGCGCGCGCGAGCGCTTGATCCTCCTCCAGAACCTCGTGAGCGGCGCGCCGACGCTCCCGCTCGACGTGTTGCTCTACAACCGGCCGACGGAGGGCGACACCCTGGAGGACGTGCTGAAGCCCGAGGAAGGCATCACCATCCACTGATGGGCGACGGCGGGCCGGCCGGCGGCGAGCGCGCGGTAGCCCGCGCCGAGTCCGCGCTCGCCGCGGCGTCGAGCGAGGCAGGCACACTGCTGGCGGATGCCGAGCCGCTGACCGCCGAGCGGCTGCGCCGCGAGGCCGTCGCCGCGCTCGGCGACGAGCGGGCGACCGTGACGGTGGAGGGGGTACGGTCGGACGGACCGCTCCGCGTCGGCGAGCCGGTCGTCGTCACGGTCGCCAGGACCGGCGCCGACGGTAGCGACGCCCGGTTTCTCGCGCGCACGTTCGTCTCGGACAGCGACGGCGGCTGGGAGCGCCGCGCGGCGGTCGCGGTGGAGAGCGCGATACGGGCGGCCACGACCCGGCTCGAACCCGGCGTCACCCCGGACGCCGTCCGGCAGGAACTCGTCGCCGAGGTCGCGGCGTTCGGGTTCGACCCCACCGTCGCCGGCCGCGACACCCGAGTTCTCGTCCCCGGGGCGGACGAGTGGGTGGAGCCGGACGCCGACGACCCCCTCCGGCCCGGCGACGCGCTCGCGCTCGTCCCTGCCGTCGCCGACCCCGACCGCGGTACGATCCGGGTGGGTGATACCGTCCGAGTGACCGAGGACGGCTGCGAGTTGGTGACGGCGTACTCGCGGTCCGTCGTTCCCGAGGCGCGAGACGGGTGAGCGAGGTTCGGCTTCTACCTGCCCGTCAACGTCCGTGACGGTCAACCGACCAGCCGCTGGGGGAGCTTCGCTCTCCCGAGTCCTGCTTCGCTTCGCTCAGCAGGCCGACGCGGGCGGGACTGAAAGGGGCGGGCTGCTCCGGGAAGCCCGGCGACGCAAGCACTGCAGCGACCGAGCGAACGCAGTGAGCGAAGGAGCGAAGGCGCAGCGAGCCGCGCGACCGGAGCCGTCCGGGGCTTTCGACGCGGTCGTCGCACCAGCAGTAGCAGGAAGCTCGGAACATCACGAACAGCCAGTATCAGCCAGTACTCCTACTCGTCCTCACGCTTCACCACCGTGCCGGTGACCTTCTCGACGGCGGACGAGGGGAGGTCGGTCGGGGTGGTGAGGTACTGCTGGAGGCCGATCATGAGCGCGGCGACGGCGAGGAAGGCGACGCCTGCGGCGGGCCGACCGTCGACGAGGAACGTCGCGCCCATGAGCGCGACCGGGAGTGCGAACGCGACGACGACCGCGAGCTGGAGCGTGCCGATGATGCCCATGTCCGGGTGGAGACGGCGGGTGGACTAAAGTGCGCCGTCCGAGAGTGGTGGCTGTAGGGCAGCGTCCTGCTGCTCGACTCCCGACGGCCAGCCCGAAAGCCCTCGCGCGCTATGCTCGCGCGGCTCGGTGCGCTCCTCGCCTCTCTCCGGTCGGCTGCGGTGCTTACGTCGCCGTGCTTCGCGTACCGCGCTCGCCCTCTCAGTCCACCAGGGCGGCAGTTCATCGGCCGACCGCAGCCGGTTGGGCTACGTCATCCGACACCACCGCCCGAACATCATAACACTCTTGCTACGCAGCCCAAATCTGGAACTATGTTCACGGGAATCGTCGAGGGAGTCGGCGTCGTTCGGGACGTTCGGGTGGACGACGACGGTCGCAGGCTGCGCGTCGGAACCGACCTCGGACCGTTCGAACACGGGCAGAGTGTCAGCGTGAGCGGAGCGTGCCTCACCGTAGAGCAGCACGGAGACGACTACTTCGACGTGTTCACGGCGGAGGAGACGCTGGCGAAGACCTACCTCGGCGACCTCCGCGAGGGCGACCGGGTGAACGTCGAGCGCGCGATGCCCGCGGACGGCCGGTTCGACGGCCACGTCGTCCAGGGACACGTCGACACCACCACCGAGGTCGTTGACGTGGAGCCGGTCGGCGAGGACTGGCGGTTCACGTTCGCCGTCCCGGAGGGGTACGGCCAGTACCTCGTGTCGAAGGGGTCGGTGACGCTCGACGGTATCAGCCTCACAATCGCGGACCTCGACGACTCGGCGGGCACGTTCTCCGTCGCCGTCATCCCGACGACGTACGACCTCACCACGCTCTCCGGGAAGGAGCCCGGCGACCCCGTCCACGTCGAGGTGGACGTGCTCGCCAAGTACGTCGAGCGGCTGCTCGACTACTCGTAGTCGTCGGGCGCGCCGTCCTCGAACGCGATCTCGGAGTTCGCGCCCCAGTCGTCCGGAACCGTGCCCGTCACGCCCACAGCGTCGTCCGGCGTCGGTCCGCCGGGCGCGACGGGGCCGTCCGCCGCGTCCGCCGCGCCGAGGTCGCGGTACGTCGCGCGGTAGCGCGCGAGCTTCCGGTAGAGCAGGTAGCCGAACACGCCGTCGTACAC
>CAZYYH010000132.1:0-5778 GCA_964651725.1 uncultured Halobacteriales archaeon
CCTCGATGCGCGGGCTGGCCTTCGACACCCGGGAGAGATCGCGGAGGTCGGTCTGGCCCTCGTCGCCGCGACCCGTGTAGATCTTCATGCGACCTCCGGAGCCAGCGTGCGGTCGACGAATGCGAGGATGTTCTCGCTCTCCGCCATCACGACGCCGCGGTCGTCGTCGACGAGGACGGGAACGCCGCGCTGGCCGCTCACGCGTTTCACCTCGTCGCGCGCGGAGTGCATCGCCTCGACCCACTCGGTGTCGTACTCGATTCCGGCGTCGTCGAGTGCGTCGTGGACGCGCTCGCAGTACGGGCAGCCGTCGAGCGAGTACAGGGTGACGCTCATGGCCGGGGGTTGGCCGGCGCGGGGCATAGGCGTTGGGCATGGTCTTACCGATAGTGTTCGGTTCGTGTCCGGTCACCGGACTCGATAGCGGTGGCGCGCAGGGAGCGCGGTCGGAGCGCTGGACGGGCGACCAGCGGGAGCGAGTGAGCACCGGAAGGCACGCTCTCCCGAGCCCTGCTTCGCTTCGCTCAGCAGGACACCCAGTCGGCTGGGGAGGACGCGGTGTGGTTTCGTGTTGGAACAGTAGCTGGCCTGCTCTTTCACGGAATCGCGTTTGGAGACACGTCTTGACCAGGTGACGCTAGCTGCACCTGGCAACACGATAGGCCGCAGCCTCACGCCTCCCCAGCCGACTGCGCTCCTCGCGCCGCTCGTTGCACTCGCGGCGCTTCGGTGCTCGTCCCTCACGCGGTCGCTCACTTCGTTCGCTCCCCGCGCGCCACCGCCGTCTACTCCGAACACTACATTCCTGCTGGAAACCAGTACGTTCAACTTTGCGCGCCGCCACCTCTCGCGTATGAGCCAGGAACTCGTGCACGACTGCCCGTCGTGTGATACGGAGCGGACGTTCTACCGCGCCGCGAGTACGAACCTCCACCTTGGACTGAAGACGAAGTGGTACTGCCCCGAGTGCAGCTGGGGCTTCGTCCGGATCGACGGCGACATCGACTCGTCGGCCTGACCGGTACACCTCGACGCCTGCTTCCGGTTTTCTCGGTTCTGTTTTGCCCATAGCCGTCGCTTCCTGTCGTCGATCTCCGCAGACCGCCACGTAGACTGCCGCAACCGCAATCATTCAAGTGTTGAATCTTATGCTGCTATATCAAAAATCTCGCCGGCGTTCGGCCGTATGCATCGCTCTCAAACGCCGATTTCGTGGGAAAGAGCGGATTCAACGTGCGTTCGCGGGGTAAAATACGCGCAAAACTGAGAGAAATTGAGTATTTTTCCCACGGGTCGAAACGTATATTATCCTCTGGCCGCATCCGTTCCGTATGGCTCAGGCCAGTGATCGATTTTGCCGGGTGCACCGCCAGTGAAACCGCCGTCGAACGCGGCGAACGGCTGCTAGACCTCCCGCCGAGTGCGAAGCTCGTCTTCAAGATCCTCGAGATCGAAGCCGGGCTGACCCAGCAGGAGATCGCGGAGCGCACGCGCCTCTCCACCCGCACGACGCGTCACGCGCTCGCGATGCTGAAAGACGACGAACTCGTCGAGGAGGAGGTGTACATCCCCGACGCGAGAAAGCGCGTGTACACGCCGAAGCCGGTCACGGAAGAGCCGGTGACGGAGGAGCCAGCCGCGGAGGAGTAACTCCTTCTCGAAGCCGCTCAGTCGTCGTCGAGTGCCTGCCACGACAGCCGCGGGTTCCGCGCGGCGCTCGCCTGGTCGATGCGGCGTGCGGTCGTGCGCTCGGGCGCGGCCGCCAGCGCGTCGTCGCCTTCGCCGGCGACGGCGTCGAACGCGTCGGCGAGTTGGTCGAGGCTCCGCTTGCTCTCGACCTCCGTCGGCTCGGTCATCAGCGCCTCCGGGACGATCTCCGGCCACTTCGTCGTCGGCGGGTGGACGCCGTAGTCGAGCATCCGCTTCGCCACGTCGGCGGCGTCCTGATCGTCGGCGCTGGCGACGAACTCGTGGTGGAACGGCTCGAACGGCACGTCGTACTCGATCTGGCTGGCGAGGTAGTTCGCGTTGAGCACGGCCTTCGCCGAGGCGTCCGTCAGCCCCTCGTCGCCGAGCCGCGCGATGTAGGCATACGCCTTCACGAGCACCAGCCAGTTGCCGGCGAAGCCGTGGAGCTTCCCGACCGACTGCTCCGGCTCGAACCGCTCGAAGCGCCCGCCCGTTTCCCGCACCCTGGGCGCGGGCAGGAACTCGGCGAGGTCGGCGGTGACGCCGACCGGTCCCGCGCCCGGTCCGCCGCCGCCGTGCGGCGTGGCGAACGTCTTGTGCACGTTGAAGTGCATGATGTCGAAGCCCATGTCGCCGGGTCGTGCGCGCCCGAGCAGCGCGTTGAGGTTCGCGCCGTCGTAGTAGAGCAGGCCGCCGGCGTCGTGAACAACCGACGCGATCTTCTCGATGTCGCGCTCGAACAGCCCGAGCGTGTTCGGGTTGGTGAGCATCAGCGCGGCGGTGCGGTCGCCGACCGCGGCCTCCAGGGCGTCCACGTCCACGCGGCCGTCGTCGCCGCTCGGGAGTTCCACGACCTCGTAACCGCCCATCGCGGCGGACGCGAAGTTCGTGCCGTGGGCGGTGTCCGGCACGACGATCTCGTCGCGCTGGTCGCCCTCGCCGTTCGCCTCGTGGTAGGCCCGCGCGACGAGGATGCCGGCGAACTCGCCGGCCGCGCCCGCGGGCGGCTGGAGGCTCACCGCGTCCATCCCGCCGATGGCCGCGAGCTGCTCCTGGAGGCCGTGGCAGAGCGCCAGCACGCCCTGGACCGACCGCTCCGTCCGGTCCGGGTGGACGTGCGCGGACGGGAGCGCCGCGACGTCCTCCGTGAACTTCGGGTTGTACTTCATCGTACAGCTTCCGAGCGGGTACGGCCCGGAGTCCACGCCGTAGTTCATCTGCGACAGTCGCGTGTAGTGCCGTGCGAGTTCGGGCTCCGAGAGGTCGGGCAGCGCGAGTTCATCCCGGGTCAACTCGTCGGGGAGCGACGACTCCACCTCGACCGTCGTCTCGTCTTTCTCCGACAGTAGGGGCTCGTACTCCTCGCCCTCCTGCCATCGCGCCTGGTCGTAGGTGAACGTCATCGCGCCACCTCCTCGAACGCCGCCACGAGGTCGTCCGCGGCGTGCTCGTTCACGTCCGTCACGCACACCTGCACCTCGTGGTCGCCGACCGCGTGTACCGCGAAGCCCTCCGCGAGCAGGTCGTCGGCGACCGCTCGCGCGGGCTGGTCGGTGTGCGCGACGAACTCCCGGAAGTGGTGGCGGTCGTGGACCGGGGCTTGCACGCCCCGCACGCTGTCGAGTTCCTCCGCAACGGCGCGGGGTAGCTCCACCATCTTCTCTGCGAGGTCCACCAGACCGTCCGGCCCGAGGTACGCCGCGTGGATCGCGGTCCGGAGCGCCACCCACGCCTGGTTCGTGCAGATGTTCGACGTGGCGCGCTCCCGCCGGATGTGCTGCTCGCGCGTCTGGAGCGTGAGGGTGTAGGCGCGGTTGTCGCTCTCGTCTTCGCTCACCCCCACGAGCCGCCCCGGCACCTGCCGGAGAAACGCCTCGCGCGTGGCGAACAGCCCGAGCCCCGTGCCGTACGCCATCGGCAGCCCGAGCGTGCTCGCGTCGCCGACCACCACGTCCGCGCCCGCGTCCGCCGGTCGCTCCAGCAGCGACAGCGCCACCGGGTCGGAGCCGACGCAGAACAGCGCGCCGACCTCGCGGGCGAGGTCGCCCACCGCCGACAGTCGCTCCTCGACTGTGCCCCGGGCCGTCGGCGTCTCCGCGTACACCATCGCCGCGTCCTCGTCGAGCGCGTCGTCCAGCGCGCCCACGTCCACGTTCCCGTCCTCGGTCGGATACGCCTCCACCGTCATCCCGGAGCCCGACACGTAGTTCTCGAGCGTGCTCCGGCGTTCCTCTCGCAGGAGGTCCGGCACCAGCACGCGGTCGCCGTCCGTCCGGCGCACGCGCGCCGCCAGGAGCGCCGCCTCGCCGAGCGCCGTCGCCGCGTCGTACATCGAGCAGTTCGCCACCCCGAGACCCGTCAGCTCCACCAGCATCGACTGGTACTCGAACAGCGCCTGGAGGAACCCCTGCGTCACCTCCGGCTGGTACTGCGTGTACGAGGTCAGGAACTCCGACCGGTCCGCCAGGTGGTCCACCAGCGACGGCACGTAGTGCGCGTAGTGCCCTCGCCCCAGGAACTCCGTCACGTCCTGGTTCCGGTCGAGCGTCCGCTCCACCGTCGACCGCACTGCCTGCTCCGACCGGGCGTCGATGCCGAACTCGCCGTCGAACCGCACTCCCTCAGGGATGTCGAACAGCGCCTCCTCGTCCTCGACCCCGACGGCGTCCAGCATCGCCGCCGCGTCCGCCGCCCCGTGCGGCGCGTACGGGCTTCCGTTCCCACTACTCATACCGCGTCCCTCCGAGAATCTCTCGCCTGCCGCGCGTACATGTCCGCCGGTTACGTGCCGGCGAATATCATAGCACCGATTAACTAGCACCTTTTTACGCTGCGCTCGGTCGCGCGGCGGAGCCGCGCTCCCTCGCTCGGCAAAAAGCTGCCCCAAAAACCGCTCGTCGCTCCGCTCCAGGTCGCCTTCGGCGACCACTCCGGTCGCTCCTCGGGGCCGCTCGCTCGGGCGGCGAAGCCGCCCTCGCTCGCGGGTCCACCGCTAGCCCCTCGGCGGTTGGTCTGCCGAGCTACGCCGGCAGGACCACGTCACCTCAAGCTATCTGGTCCTCGTACTCGTCGGGGCCGAGCAGGTCGTCGAGTTCGCCTTCGTCGCTCATCTCGACCTCTATCATCCAGCCGTCGCCGAACGGGTCGTCGTTGACGAGTTCCGGAGCCGCCTCCAGGTCGTCGTTCACCGCGACGACCTCGCCGGAGACCGGCGAGTAGAGGTCCTGCACGGCCTTGATGCTCTCGATGACGCCGAAGTCGTCGCCCTTCGAGACCTGCGTGCCCTCGTCGGGCAGGTCGACGAACACGATGTCGCCGAGTTCGTCCTGCGCGAAGTCCGTGATGCCGATGCGTGCGGTGCCGTCGGTCGCCCGCGCGTACTCGTGGGATCCGAGGTAGCGCAGGTCGTCGGGTACGTCGAAGCTCATGTGTCTACGAGAGGAATCGCGGAGTGTGAATCTTTGCCTTTTTCGCCTCGCCGCGGATGACGACGCGCACCTTCGTGTCCGGATCGGCGAACTCTTCGTCCACGTAGCCGAGACCGATCGGCTCGCCCAGCGTCGGGCTCATCGTCCCCGACGTGACCTCGCCGACGGGCTCGCCGTCGGGGTCGGTGATCTCGTAGCCGTGGCGGGGCACGCCGCGGTCCACGAGTTTGACGCCGACGAACTTCTCCTCTACGCCCTCCTCCTGCTGGCGCTCCAGCGCGTCGCGGCCGACGAACTCCGTGTCGAGTTTCACCGCGAAGCCGATGCCGGCCTCGAACGGCGTGCGCGGGTTCTCCTCGGCGTCGAAGTCCTGCCCGGAGAGCAGGAAGCCGGCCTCCGTCCGGAGCGTGTCGCGCGCGCCGAGGCCGCAGGGCTGGCAGTCGAACGCGTTCCACACCGCCGCGAGGTCGTCGGCGGGCGCGACGAGTTCGAAGCCGTCCTCGCCCGTGTAGCCCGTGCGGGAGACGAGACACTCCACGCCCGCGACCGTCTCGTACGCCGACTCGAACCGGCCGAGGTCGCGCACGCCCGTGCCCGCCGCGTCCACGACGAGTTCGGTGGCGTCCGGGCCCTGGACCGCGAGCATCCCGTAGTCCTCGGT
>CAZYYH010000133.1:0-5749 GCA_964651725.1 uncultured Halobacteriales archaeon
GATGAAGACGTAGAAGCCGAACAGGAACGGCATCCCGAGGAAGAACACGCGCATGTAGTCGGCGGCGAGCGGGACGACGCGCGCGGTGGTCTCGGGGTCGGCGGGCAGCAGCGCGAGCATACCGCCGGTGAGGAGGTAGCCGGCGACGCCGAGCACGACGGCGAGGAGGGTGGCGACGGAGACGGTCTGGCCGGACACCTTGCCGGCGGACCGCTCGCCGCCCGCGCCGGTGTACTGGGCGACGAGGATGGCGCCGCCTGCGGTGAAGCCGCCGCCGACGGAGATGAGGAGGAAGACGAGGGGGAAGGCGAGGCTGAGCGCACCGACGGCGTCGGCGGAGAGCCGGCCGAGCCAGAGGGTGTCGGCGACGTTGTACGCGACCTGGAGGAGCTGGATGACGACGACCGGCCACGCCAGTCCGAGCAGCGGGCGGACGAGGTCGCCGTCGGTGATACTGCTCTCGACGCGGGTTTCGGACACTACTCGGAGTCAGACGGCCCGCGGCTATGAACGCTGTGACTCGGAATCACCGGCAAGTCGCGCGGGAGAAGACGAGACGGGGAGCGGAAGGGAGAACGGGACTCGGGGCGAAGGTCAGGGCGACTCGCTGGTCTCCAGCGAGAGGTCGTTGGTCGGGTACGCGACGCAGGTGAGACAGTAGCCTTTCTCGATCTCGTCGTCGCCGAGCACCTCGTTGTTGCTCATGCGCATGTACTCGTGGGCGTCGCCGTTCGTGACGCGGCCGGCACACGAGAGACACTGGCCCTCGCGGCAGGCGTACGGGAGGTCCCAGCCCTCGTCCTCGCCGGCTTCGAGGAGGTTCTCGTTGTTCGCCACCTCGACGGTCTCGCCCTCCTTCACGAACTCGACGTCGTAGTACTCGACCTCGTCGTCGGGGATGGACGAGGGGTCGAAGCCGGTGTCCTCCTCCTCGGCGTCCTCGAGTTCGCCCTCGGCGTCGCCGGGCGCGACCGCGCCGACGGCGCCACCGCCGCCGCCGATAGAGCGGTTCATCGGCTCCGGGAAGTCGGTCTCGGGGACCGTCGACGCCCGGTGCTCCAGCACCTCCTGTGCGATGTCGTCGGGCTGCGACCTGGTCGTGCCCTTGGCGAAGTGGAGCGCGACCACGACCAGGGTGAGCGTGAGCCCGAGCCCGAGTCCCAACACGTCTACCATGTGGGCGGCTACGGAGGGGTCGTTTAACAGCGTTGTGATTCGCGCGACGGGCCGGGTTCGGTGCGGGCGGCGGCGGCGCTGCCGGTCGACGGCACGCGACGGAGGCGACGCCGGGCTACGAAGCCTGGAACCGCTCGGCGAGGATCGGCGCGAACAGCGACAGGATCGACAGCCCCAGGATGAGCATCGTGATCGGGCTGGTGTAGAAGATGTCGACGGACCCGCCGGAGAGGTCCAGCGACCGGCGGAGGTTCGCCTCCGCGATGGGGCCGAGAATCAGCCCCAGCACCATCGGCGCGAGCGGATAGCCGTCCATCTGCATCACGAACCCGAGGACGCCGGCGGCCACCATCGCCCACACGTCGAAGAGGCCGCCGCGGAGCGCGAACGACCCGACGACGGTGAGCACGACGATCGACGGCCAGAGGTACTTCGCGGGGAGGTCGATGAGACGCACCCAGAGGGGTGCGCCGAGTAGCCCGGCGACCAGGATGACTACGTACACGAGGAAGAACCCGACGAAGATGGAGAACACGAGCGCGGACTCGGTCTCGAAGAGGGCGGGGCCGGGTCTGATCCCGTGTACCATCAGCGCGCCGATGAGGATGGCGGTCACCGAGTCGCCGGGGATGCCGAGCGTCAGCGTCGGGACGAGCGCGCCCGCGGTGCTGGAGTTGTTTCCGGATTCGGCAGCCGCGACGCCCCGGACGTTCCCCTCCCCGAACGCCGGATTCCCCTCCTTCGTCCAGCGCTTAGCCTCGTTGTACGTGACGAATGCCGCGATGTCGCCGCCCGCGCCCGGAATCGCGCCGATAAGGGTGCCCGCGATGCTCGACCCGAGGACGACCTCCTTGATGTCGTCGAGATCCGTTCGACTCGGGTAGATGTCCGATAGCTCCTGGTCGACGTCCGCGACCTCGATCCCCTGCCGGTACCGTTTGAACGCCTCGGCGAGCCCGAACAGGCCGATCATGACGGCGATGAACTGGATGCCGGCCGTCAGCTCCATCACGTCGAACACGAACCTGGGGTAGCCGGTGTTGGGGTCGAGGCCGACGGTCGCTATCAGCATCCCGAGCAGGCCCGACATCATCCCCTTCACGACGGAGTCGCCGCTGACGCTGGCGATGATGGTGAGTCCGAAGAACGCGAGCGCGAAGTACTCGGGGGAGCCGAACGCCAGCGCGACCGTCGCGATCTGCGGGGAGAGGAACGTGATCAGCAGCACGCTGATCGCTCCCCCGACGAACGAGGCGACGGTGGCGATGCCGATAGCGTTGCCCGCCCGCCCCTGCTGGGAGAGGGGGAAGCCGTCGAAGATCGTCGCCGCAGCGCTCGGCGTGCCGGGCGTTCGGATGAGGATGGCCGGGATCGACCCCGCGTAGAGCGCACCCCCGTAGATACCCAGGAGCAGCATCATCCCCTCGGTGGGCGACATCCCGAACGTGAACGAGACGAGTACGGCGACGGTCATCGTCGCGGTCATGCCCGGGATCGACCCCATGACGATACCGACGAACACGCCGGCGACGACGAGTGTGAGGGCGAACGGCTGGAAGACGAGCGCCGCACCCTCCAAGATCCCCTCGACGACGCTCATGGAAACGGCCACCCCACCACCAGCGGCAGCGGCGGCAGCAGCTCCTCGACGGGGAGATACCGGCTCCGGGGAAGCGGAACTCTGAGGAACTCGAAGAAGACGTAGTAGAGGACGAGCGTGACGGCGATCGAGAGCGGCACCGACCGGCGGTACTGCCGTACACCCGAGTAGCGCATCGTCACGACGAGGAAGACGACGGTTCCGAGGACGAACCCGAGGTGTGGCATGGTGGCGACGTAGGCGACGACCAGGGCGGCGACGACGAGCACTCGCCGCGCGACGGGCCAGGTGATCTCGTGCGACCGAACGCTGTCCTCGGCGACGCTCTTGCCGAACTGGCCGAGCGCGAACAGTGCGATGAGCGCGGCGATCACGCGCGGGAAGAACGCCGGGCTCGTCTGGCCCGGCCCCTCGGGGAAGTCGGCCGACACCACGAACACGACTACAGCGAGCGCCAGCAGGAGTGCGCTGGCGATCTTGTCGGTGTGCGAGACGGTCGATCCCATGAGAACAGTGCGGGTACGGGTGTGGGCAGTTAGCCCTCCTGTTCTCCGTCTTCGGTGAGCCCGAGCTCGTCGATGAGGTCGCCGAACTCCTCGTAGGACTCCGCCATGAACTGGCCGAACTCATCGGTGTTGCGGTAGACGGTGCCGAACCCGTTCTCGTCCATGAACTCCCGGAACTCGTCGGATTCGAAGACGTTGCGGAACGTGTCGTGGAGCATCTGAACGCGCTCGTCGGGCGTCTCGTTCGGGACGCCGAGCCCGCGCCACGCGCCCATCGTGAAGTCGATGTCCTCCTCGACGAGCGTCGGCACTTCGGGCATGATGTCGAGCCGGTCCTCGCCGAACGTAGCGAGCGTCCGGAGCGGACCGTCCAGCACCTGTGGCGCGACCTCCGCACCGCTAGACGTCGTCGCCTCGACCTCGCCGCCGAGTACGGCCTCGGTGGCGGGTGCCGCGCCGTCGTAGCCGATGTGCTCGAGTTCGACGCCGACCTCCTGGGCGAACCCGGCCGCGGAGAGGTGCCATATCGCGCCGATGCCCGAGTTCGAGACCCGGACCTCGCCGGGGTTCTGGTCGGCGTACTCGATGAACTCGTCGAGGTCGCCGGCCTCCCAGTCCTCCCGGACCGTGAGCGCGGCCGGGTCGAAGTTGTACTGCATCACGGGAGCGACGTCCTCGTGAGTGATCTGTGCGACGCCGAGGTGCTCGATGGTCGTGATCTCGACTGTGAGCACGCCGACGGTGTGGCCGTCGGGTTCGGCCATCGACGTGGCGTTGAACCCGACGCTCCCCGAGCCGCCGGTCCGGTTCGTCACGAACACCGACACGTCGAGGACGTCCTCGGCCCCGCTAGCCAGCGCCCGTGCGGTCCGGTCGGTGCCGCCACCCTCGGCCCACGGAACGATCAGTTCGATGTCTCTCGTCGGGAACTCCCCTCCCGTCGCACCCGCGTATCCGGCCAGACCGCAGACGCCGGCGGCTGTTCCCGCCGCGGTCGCGCTGAGGAACCTCCGTCTGTCCATGGTACTTGTTGACCCCCACCACACTAGAGGTCAACTCGCCCACACTAATGCGTCACGGAATCGTCCTTACAGTAGACGGGAGAAAGATACGGGCCGGGAGGCGCCACTCGTGCCATCGACCATCGAGAACCGTCACGGAGACGGCCGACCACTACCCGAGACGGCACCGCGACTCGCCGGACGGACGACGGGACGGCTCCGTCGGCTACCGGAGTCCCGTCGGTTACCGCGAGACGCGTTCGCCGTACCGTCGACGACGTGCTCGACCTTCCCGCGGGTGCAGCGTGTCGCCTGCGGTCGCGCTCGCCGGGGACGAGCGGCGCGAACTCGCCGTCGGACCGAGTCGGTCGGCGCTCCCGGCGAGGGCGTGTGCCGGCAGCCGGTCGGACCGTGGTGGCCCGGCCGTACGAACCCGTCCAGCGGGCGAGTGCTCCAGTTCACGCCCGGTCGCGAGCGGTGGCGTCGTCGAACGCGGACGCCCGGTGGAACGCTCCGTGCCGTGGAGAGACGTATCGGTCGTCCGGACAAGCCGCGACGACGACGCGCGTTTCCATCACGAAAGATTCGACGACAGATATAACATTCGACAGGACGCACGTCGTGTCGATGAGCAACTTCCCGCCCGACTACTGCCCGTACTGCGGGATCGAACTCGAAGCAGTGGACGAGCCGACGGTTTACTCGTGTGCGTCCTGTGACCGGTGGGTGTTCCACAACCCGACGCCGAGCGCGCGCGTACTCGTCGTCAACGGCGAGCGGTTCCTCCTCGTGAAGCAGGGCGTCGGGGCCGTGGCGGGAACGTGGATGACGCCAGGCGGGAAGATCGAGATCGGCAACGGCCCGGCCGAGCACGCCACGATAGAACTCGAGGAGGAGACGGGGCTGACCGTGGACCCGGACGACCTCGTCGTCTGCGACGTGGGGGCGGCGGAAGCCCCCGAGAACCACCACGTCGTCTCCATCCTGTACGCCGTCGAGTACGCGAACGCGAGCGGGGCGCTCGAAGCCGGCGACGACGCCGCCGAGGCCCGCTTCTGGACGCTCCCCGAGTTCGCCTCGGCCATCGAGGACGACGCGTACGTGGACGGCATCGCCGAGCGCCGGCGCGCCGCGCTGGACGCGCTCGATCGGGAGTGACCTCGGACGGGCTACTCGTCGCGCCGCCGCACCTCGTGCCGACCGAAGCCGTACCGCAGCCGGTTGGCGAGCCGGCGCGAGAACCGCCCCTCGTCGTCCGCCCGGCTCCCGAACCGCTCCGCGAGCGCGCCGTAGATGAGCGGCACCGGCACTTCCTGCTCTAGCGCCTCCTGCACCGTCCACGTCCCCGTCGAGCCGCCCGCGACGTGGTCCGCCACGTCGCCGAGGTCCGACCCCTCCTCGCGGAACGCCTCCTCGCAGAGTTCGAGCAGCCACGACCGGATGACCGCGCCGTTGTTCCACGTGCG
>CAZYYH010000134.1:0-5705 GCA_964651725.1 uncultured Halobacteriales archaeon
GCTGGTACTTCCTCCTGAAGCGCCTCAACCCCCTGGAGGCGTTCCGCGTGCTGAGCAGCGCCGCCCTCGACCAGCGCGTGCAGGCCTTTCCCCGGATTCCCATCGAGGACGTTCCCGCTGACGCTCCACCTCGGACGCTCGAACTCGCCAACCGGCTCGCTGGCGAGGTGCCGTTCTACCTGCAGGACTGGTTCTCCGTGCTCGTGCTGCTCGCGTGGGGGTTGGTTCCCGTCGCCGTCGGCTACTGGCGGTTCGAGCGCTCGGACCTGAGCTGACGGCGTGGTCCTGCCGGCCTCACGTCCGGGCCGGCTGCGACGAGAGAACGGTCGAGAGCAGGTTGCGCTCCGCGCGCTGGAGATGCTCCGAGACGGTGGACGCGTCGAGTTCGAGTTCGGCCGCGACCTCCTCGGTCGACGCGTTCCGGGGCACGTCGAAGTAGCCGGCGTCGAACGCGACCTCCACGACCTCCTGCTGGCGGGCTGTGAGCGCGTCGAGCGGCTGGTCCCCCGGGTCGAAGTCCTGGAGGGCATCCAGCGTGACGTTCGCCCCGGCGTCCCGGTACTCGGCGACGGTGTCCGCGATGGCGTCCTGCGGCCCCGCCAAGTCGAACGTGAACCCGCCGTCGGTCACGTCGATGGTCCCGCACAGCACGAGGTCGTCGTCGCAGGCGTCGATCATGTTCTCCGCGGCGTCCACGTCGAACCCCAGGAGGTACGCTGTCCCGGGCCCGGACCCTGCGACGCGCTCCCACCACGCGACCGCCGGCAGGTCGACGAGTCGGTCCTCGTCTACCTCGGCATCGACCTCGACGCGGACGACGCCGCGCGAGCCCTCACAGGACACGACCTCGACGTCCCGTAGCCCGCCCTCCCGGAAGACCGCCACGAAGTCGTCCAGCCCGAGCGCCGTGCCGTCCTCGTCGCGGACGGTGACGATGGCTTCTCGCATACCCCAACAGACTGGGGGCAGTCGGGAAAACACTTCCCCCAACACGCCCGGTACCTTTTTAAGCAGCCGTCGCCCGTCCAACCGGGATAAACCCACCCCGCGTGCTGGGAGACAGGACCTCGGGGCCGCCCGTCCACGAGTCTGTCGAGGTCAGACACCATGCACGACACCGACTCGACCGCACTGGCCGACCAGCATCTGCCGCCGAACCTGGCCGACGCGATAGCGACCGCGTTCGGTCTCGACGAGCCGCCGGCCACGCTCGACGACTGGGTCGCGGCGGCGTCGCGGTTCCTCGACGACTCGGGGCTGTCCGTCGGCGTCGAGGACCTCTGTATCACGGAGGAGTCACGCCACGTCGCCCGGGTCGACGGCGACGACCGGCAGTTCCACTGCGTGCTCGACACGCTCATCCTGCCGTTCCTCGCGCCCGACGAGTCGCCGGTCCACGTCCGCTCGCGCAGCCCCGTCTCCGACGACGTGGTCGAACTCGCGGTCTCGCGGGACGCGGTCGAGGTGACGCCGACGGGTGCGGTGATGTCGTTCGGGTTCGCCGACGGCCTCGACGTGCCGGACCCCGGTGACGTGGACCCCGCACTCGCGTACGAGTCGGTCTGCCCGTACATCAACGCGTTCCCGTCGCGCGCCGAGTACGACCGGTGGGCGCGCGAGACGCCGGCGGCGTCCACCATGGCGCTCCCGTTCGACGCCGGGCTGGAACTCGCCGACGCGCTCGCCGAGCGCCCCGAGTACGGGGGCGAGTGACGAGCGCCACCCGTCGAAGATGAGCGACGCCTCGAGGAGACCACCGGTCGGCGCAGAAGAAGACAGCTACCGGTCGGCGCGGAGGTCGTCGTCGAGTTCGTCGAGCCGGCGACGACTCCTGAGCAGCGAGTAGCCGGCGACGCTCCCGGTGAGAACGGGGATGCCGGCGAAGGCGGCGAGCGCACTGGTGGGGACGTCGCCGAGCGCGACGACGGCGACGACGAGAACGAGCGCTATCTTGGTGGCGAACAGCGCGAACTCCACGAGTTCGAAATCGGGTGCGTCCGTGGGGGAGCGGAGCATCACCAGTGACTGTGCGAGTTCCACCGTAAATCTTCTGATGGCGGACCGGCGGGACCGGACGGGACTACGGTCACGTATCGACGCCGAGGACGCGCGCGGCGGCGCGGCCGACCCGGTCGCGGGCGGCCTCGGGCGCGTACACGCCGAGCCGCCACTGCTCGCCCTGCGCGGCTTCGAGCGCGCTCACGAGCGGCGACTGGTCGGCGAGCCGCTCGACCTCGCCGTCCACGACGACGCGCGCCTCGGTCTCGCGCATCGCGGGTCGCGGCGGCACGTCGAGGATGACTGCGTCCGGGTCGACGCCCGCGTCCGCCGCGACGTCCGCCTCCAGGTCGCGCACGCGGTCGTGGTCGGCGGCGACGACGCCGTCCGGCACGGCGTCGAGCGGCTCCCACGCCGCGCGCTTGTAGAGATCGCGGTAGACGATGCCGTCCGCGAACGCCGCGGTCTCGGGGCGGGCGCGGAGCGCCGCGAGGAGTTCGTCGTCGGTGAGCCGCGCGAACTCGGCGGCAGAGAGGTCCGAGGTGTCGAGCAGCAGCCGGCTCGCGCGCTCCAGCATCGCGGCGGCGATGCGCGAGACGTGGTGGCGGTACACCGTCGCGTTCATCAGCGTCCGCGCGACCAGCACGCTCTCCGCCGCGCGCACGTTGCCCTCGCTCAGCACGAGCGCGCCGTCGCGGAGCGCCAGCCCGCGCAGCAGTCGGTCGTGGTCGATGGTGCCGTACGGGACGCCGGTGTGGTGGGCGTCCCGCACCAGGTAGTCCATCCGGTCCACGTCGAGTTCGCCCGAGACGAGCTGGCCGAGAGCGCCCTCGCCCGCCACGAGGTCGGCGACCGCCCCCGGGTCGAGGCCGTGGTCGTCGAGCACGTGCGCGACCGCGCCGGAGTCGAGCAGGTCGCCCACCTCGTCGTGGTCGCGGCCGAGCCGCCGCCGGATCACGTCCTCCGTCTGGTGGCCGAACGGCCCGTGTCCCACGTCGTGCAGGAGGGCGGCGGCGCGCACGCGCTCCGCTCGCCGGCCCTCGACGCCGAGCCGATCGACCGCGCGGCACGCCAGGTGGTAGACGCCGAGGCTGTGCTCGAACCGCGTGTGGTTCGCCGACGGGTAGACGAGTTCGACCGTCGAGAGCTGCGTGATGTGGCGGAGGCGCTGGACGGCCTCCGTGTCGAGCAGGTCCAGCGCCACCCCCGAGACCTCGATGGCGTCGTGGACCGCGTCCTTGATGGCTTCCATTAGAGCAGTGGGTTCTCGGTGGATGGGTAAAAAGGGCGGGCGTTCGACGCGGGAGTGGACCGCCGAACGGTCGCCCCCGAGAGCCCCGTGTCCAAAACCCCTCGCGCGCTGCGCTCCCATGACGCTCGGGGACGCGACCCCGCGCTCACACTCGGCGGCAAGCCGGTCCACGCGACCCTATAAACCACTTGAAGATTACAAAAGATTACAAATAATTACAAATAATTACAATTTATTACATTTATGAGCTTTATAAGCGACGTGCGGTCGGGTGGGCGTGTCGAAGCGACCGGTCTCGTATCGGACGCTGGAGGCCGAGTCAGAGGAATGGAACGGCGAACGCCGCCGTGACGGTGCTGACGACGAGCCACCCGGCGAAGTTCCACCACGGGACGCCGCGATACCGGGGGCCGGGCGGGCCGCCGGTGTACGTCCAGTGACCCTGCGCGACGCCCCGGTGGTCGGTGAGCACGTCGCAGGCGGTTGCGAGTGCGGCGGCGGCGACGACCGCCGGCCAGCCGTCGGCCACGAGCAGCGCGACCCGGAACGCGACGTAGATCGTTCCCGTCCACCCGAACAGCACGTAGAGCGGGACGCCGACGACCTTCGGGCCGATATGATGTTCGAGCCAGCCGGCGTCGATGGCGACCGCCTCCCCGACGAACGCCACGAGCGCACCACCGGCGAAGAACGCGAGCGTCGCCCGGAGCGGCCACGTGAACGCGGCGTGTGCGAGCGCGACGACGCCGAGCGCGACGACGGTTGCGGCGAAGGTGCGCTCACTGGACATGCGCGGCTGTTCCCGCGTCGATAGCAAAAGCGTTCGGGACGCGTACACCTACTCGCCGGTTCCGATATCCGGGCGACCGTCGAGACGAAACCGAACGCGAAGGAACTCGCTTACGCCAGCCACTCCTCCGGCTTCGTGTCGTAATCTACCTCGGACGCGGCGATGTCCTCGACCTCGTCCCAGTCCAACTCGGTCTCCTCGAACTGCTCGCCGTCGTAGCGGATCAGCAGCCCCTGCTCCTCGGGCTCCGGTTCCCGACGACGGCGCTCCGCGATCTCGGCCTCGCGGTCGGAGATGCGCTTGACGATGGTCTTCAAGTTCACGGGGCGACCCCAGAGTTCGAACACGCGCTCCAGCGTCCCCTTCGCCTGCTCGATGTCGAGCATGACGCCGTTGTACTGGTGGCCGAGCAGGAGTTCGTTGCGGTTCTCGTAGTTGGCGTCGTAGACGGCGATGGAGGGTTTCCCGAAGTTGGTGAACTGGAGCAGGAGCTTCTTCTTCACGTCGTCGTAGTCGGTGGAGGTGGCGCGGTAGTCGCCGGTGGCGTGGCTGTACTCGTACGTGAAGTAGTCGTTCGCGTCGACGAACTCCTGCGTGAGGAACTCGTCGATGAACGTCACGTCGTTGTGGCTCTCCCGCACCTGGTACATGCGGTCCCAGCCGGTGGCGTACTCCACGTCCGCGAGTGCGTCGTCCACGGTGTCGTAGCGCGAGTCGTCGAAGAGGTAGCGCGCCATCTGCTCGAGTTCGCTGCGGCCGATGGACGCGAGGAAGCCGCGGTACTGCGGCTTGACGAGCGAGTAGTGGCGGCGCGCCAGCCCCTCGTAGGTCAGCAGCTTCCAGGGATACGACTCCACGTCTATCTCGCCGTCGCGGGCGCGGTCGAGGGCATCGTGGTCCACGAGCGCTGGGTCCACGTCGGCGAGGGCGTCGAGTGCGTCCAGGGTGATGGCGTCCACGGCCGCGGGTGGCTCCAGCGCGTCCATCACCTCTGCGAAGTCCACGACCTCGTGGAAGTTCCGCCACGTCACGCCGTCCACGCGGAGCAGGCGCTCGGCGACCTCCCGGCGGTTCGCGGTGTTCTCGACGTACTCCCATAGCTGCTTGCCGAGCTTGTACGGGTTGAGGCCGGGCGACCCCAGCACGCGCGCCTGGTGGTCGGCGTAGTCGAGGAACTCGTCGTCGCCCGCGAACGCCTCCTCGCCCATCATCAGCGACTCCCAGTACGCCGCCCAGCCCTCGTTCATCACCTTCGTTATCTTCTGCGGCGCGAAGTAGTACGCCTCCCGCCGGAGCACGTCGAGCACGTCGCGCTGCCACTCCTCCATCTCGACCGCGCGGCCGGCGTCGTCGTCGTACTGCCGGCCGTGGTGCCGCAGAAAGCCGAGCACGTCCTTCACCGGCTCCTCGGGGAACGACGCGACGCCGTCCTCGTCGGCCTGCGCGTCCAGCCACTCGTCGTCGAACACCTCGCCGGTCACCTCGTCGCTCAGGTCGAGTCCGGCGAGCGTCTCCGCCAGGTCCTCCCGCTCCTCGTCGGCGTCCGACGACAGGTCGTCGTGCGGGCGATGCTGGTCGATGTTGTCCGTTATCGACAGCACGTTGTCGATCCAGCGCTCGACCTCGGTGCGGTCGATCTCGGGGTCGTCCATGTAGCTCTCGACG
>CAZYYH010000135.1:0-3192 GCA_964651725.1 uncultured Halobacteriales archaeon
AGCAGCGCCGCGAGTTCGGGCGGCGCGAGCCGGTGGGAGAGCGGCGCGAGCACGCCGCCGGTCTTCCCCGTGGCGAAGAAGAGGTCCACGAGTTCCGGCCGGTTCCGCGAGAGGACGGCGACGCGACCGCCCGCCACGTCGTCGTCGCTCGTCGCGTCGATGCCACCGTCCGGCTTCGCCACGCCGAACGCCCGGAGCGCCCGCGCCGCCCGGTTCGCGCGCCGGTCGAGGTCGGCGTACGTGAACCGGTCGCCCGTCGTCGCGTCCACCAGGCCGACGGCGTCCGGGGAGAGCGCAGCGCGGCGCTCGCTCCACGCGCCCACCCACTCGTACGGGCGCGTGGAGTGGTCGTGGACGGGCGGTCCCTCACGCATGGTCGGCGAGGAAGACACGGAGGCGGTCGTTCACCGCGTCGGCGTGCTCGACGAAGAAGAGATGTGGCCCGCCCTCCACGAGTTCGAGGTCCGCGTCCGGCAGCCCCCCGGCCAGGAGGTCGGCGTTCGCCACGGGGAGCGCGCGGTCGGCCGTGCCGTGCATCACGAGCGCCGGCACGCCGATCTCGCCGAGGCGGTCGCTCGCGTCGAACGCCTCCACTGCGGCGGCCTGTGCCTCCCGCGCGTGATCGGGCGCGTCGCTCTCCAGCCGCCACGACACGACGTCGTCCACGAGGCCCTGGTTCGCCTCCCAGAACTCGTCGGTCATGGCCGGCCGCATCTTGTACTTCACCGCCTCGCGCTCGTCCAGATCGTCGGGCACGCCGAACATCCGCGCCAGCGTCTCGTCGGGCGTCGGCACCGCGTCCTCGCCGCCCGGCGACGTGCAGAGGAGCGCGAGGCTCTCCGCGCGGTCGAAGTCCAGCGCGTACGCCAGCGCGATCATTCCGCCCATGCTCGCGCCGACGACGTGCGCCGACTCGACGCCCGCGTCCGCGAGCACCGCGTCGAGGTCCGCCGCCATCTCCTCGACGGTGTACGGTCCTTCCGGCGCGTCCGAGTCGCCCGTCCCGCGGTTGTCGGGGACGACCACGTCGTAGTCGTCCGCCAGGGCGTCGCGCTGCCACCGCCACATCCATCGGCCGTACCCGAGCCCCTCCACGAACGCCACCGTCGGCGCGTCCGCCGGGCCGGCGCGCTCGTACGCGAGCGTCACCCCGTCGCGCTCCGTCGTCTCCATGCCTCTCCGTGGGTCCGGCCGCGTATTCAAAACCGGGCTTCACATGTTAACCGGGACGTTGACACGCCGCCGCGTCCACCACCCACCATGCCCGCCGCCGAACCCGGCGACGTCGCCACCGCCAGCCGCATCGTCACCCGCGACCGCATCAGGCAGTACGCCGACCTCACCGGCGACCACAACCCACTCCACGTCGACGACGACTACGCCGCCGAGCGCCCGTTCGGCGGCGTCATCGCCCACGGCATGCTCACCGCCGGCGTCCTCTCCGCCGCCGTCGCCGCGCTGCCGGGCGACGTGGTGTGGCTGTCGCAGGAGCTGAGCTTCGACGCCCCCGTCCGCCCCGGCGACGACGTGACGGCGCGCGTGGAGGTCGTGGAGGAGCTGGGTGAGGGTCGGCTGCGTGCCGACACCACTGCCGAGACCGAGGACGAGACGGTTCTCACCGGTGAGGGCGTCGTGATGGTTCTGGAGGATGGCTAGAGTCGGCATTTCCGGTGCGCATAGATCCCACCACGGAATTGGAACTTGCCGCTCGGAAGCCCCCGCGCGCTCGACTCGGGAGGCTCGCTGCGCTCCTCGCTCCCTCCGGTCGCTGCGGTGCTTACGTCGCCTGCCTTCGTCGAGAGCACGGCCCCTTCCAGTCCCGCCCACGACGGTGTTTCGGCAGGCATCGGCTGGCGGCTTCTCGGCGTTCTCAAGCAGAGGGGGCAGCCGGCGCTCTGAGCCTGACCGAGAACCCGGCGGGGTGGGAATGAAAGGGGCTGGCGCGGAGGACGAAGCCCGGCGACGGTGAGCCGAGGGAACAAAGTGACCGAGGCGAACGACGGGAGAGCGAAGCTCTCCCGGAACAAGCACCGCAGCCGAGGGAGCGCAAGCGACCGAGGCGAGGAGCACAGCGAGTCGCGCGAGTCCTCCGCGCCAGGGGCTTTCGAGGCGGTCGCGATCCAGTGGTCGTCAGCTTTCGAAGCGGTTGCGGTCCAGTCGAAGCCAGCACGAAGCCCGTACGGAGACGTTCGACGAGATAAGCGAGACCCGAATCCCGAAAACTTACACGACGACAGGTCAAACTGACGAACAGACAACCCATGCAGGGCGTCGTTCTCGCAGCCGGGGAGGGAACCAGACTGCGACCCCGGACCGCGGACAAACCGAAGCCGATGGTGGAGGTGGGCGGCCGCCCCATCCTCTCGCGCGTGCTGGACGACCTGCTCGCGCTCGGCGTGGACGAACTCGTCGTCGTCGTGGGCTATCGCGGCGACCGCATCCGGGAGCACTACGGCGACGGCTACGAGGGCGTCCCGGTCAGGTACGCGCGACAGGAGCCGCGGGAGGGGATGGCGCACGCGCTGCTCCAGGCGGAGCCACACGTCGACGGCGAGTTCGTGGTGATGGACGGGGACGGGGTGATGGACGCGGACCTCCGGCCGCTCGTGGCGCGCCAGCGCGAACCGGGGACGGACGGCACGATTCTGCTTCAGGAGGTGTCGGCCGAGGAAGCGCGGTCGAAGGCCATCGTGGAGCGAGATTCGGAGGGCCGCGTCGTCGAGATCGAGAAGGAGCCGGCGGACCCGCCGGACCCGAGCTACGTGGCGGCGAGCGCGCACACGTTCGCGCCGTCGGCGTTCGACGCGTGCCGCGCGGTGGAGCGGTCGCCGCGCGGCGAGTTCGAACTCAGCGACGCCATCCAGCGGCTCGCGGACGACGGCGCGGTGTACGGGATCGAGGTGGACGGGTGGCTCCGGAACGTCAACACCGAGGCGGACCTCCGGGCGGCCCGCCGACGCGTGGAGTAGGGCCGACTCCGCGTCGATACCCCAACTACTTTACCCACTTTGCGAGTACAGTTCCGCAGAATGGCCCGGTCACCGGCACGGCGACGGCTCAAGTACGGGGGTGTCGTCGTCGCCGCCGTCGGCTTCCTGCTCACGCGCTCCACGGTGCTGGCATCCGTGCAGCCGCACACGGACCTCGCCACGTTCCTCGTGGTCGACGCCGTGGCGCTCACGCTCGGGTTCG
>CAZYYH010000135.1:3292-5649 GCA_964651725.1 uncultured Halobacteriales archaeon
ACGGACCTCGCCACGTTCCTCGTGGTCGACGCCGTGGCGCTCACGCTCGGGTTCGCGCTCGTCGCGTTCGGTCTCGGGCTCGCCGTGAGCACGTACACGCCGACGTACGCCGCCGTGATCGCGTTCTGGTGTCTCATCGGTGCGGGCGCGATGGCGGTCGTCTCCCTCCTGAGCTACGTCGAGGCCGCGCTCGCCGGCGGCACGCCGACGCTGCTGTCGCGGGGGTTCACGGCGAACGTCCTCCTCGCGGGCGCGGTCGGCGGTCTCGTCATCGGCGTGCGCTCCGCGGCGAACTTCCGACAGCGCCGCCGGCTCGTCCGCCAGTCCGACCAGGTGACGGTGCTCAACCGCATCCTCCGCCACGAGGTGCTCAACAAGACGAACGTCATCCTCAACCACGCCGACCTCCTCGCGGACGAGAACGAGGGCGCGGACCCCGGCATCGTCCGCCGGAGCGCCGAGCGCATCGACGGCGCGATCCAGCGCGTCGGCTTCCTCACGCGGTCGGCGCGCCGCGGCGCAGCGCCGCTCCAGCCGGTCGACGTCGCGAGCGTCCTCCGCGAGGAGATGGAGTACGCGCGCGACCGGTTCCCCGACGCGCGAGTTCGCGTCGACGCCGACCTCCCGGACCGCGCGCACGTGCTCGCCAACCCCCAGGTCAACGTCGTGATACGGAGCCTCATAGAGAACGCGGTCGAGCACAACGACGCCGACACGCCGGTCGTCACCGTCTCCGTGGAGGTCAACGACGACGTGTCGATCACCGTCGCCGACAACGGCCCCGGACTCCCGACCCCCCAGCAGGATCTGCTCCTCTCCCGCGCCCTCCCCGAGTACGACGACCCGACCGCGGGGTTCGGACTCACGCTCTCGCGGCTGCTCGTCGACCGCTACCGAGGCGACGTCGACGTTCGCACGGATACGGTCGGTGGCCGCGGCACCGCCATCACCGTCACGCTCTCCCGCGTCCCCGTCGGCGCGAGCCGGCCGCGCGGCGTCGGCGTCCCGACGCGCGCGATGGTGTACGTGTCGCTCGCCGCGGTGGTCGCGGGCGTGCTCATGGGGTGGCTGCTCCAGTCGCTCGCCGGCGTCATGCCCGTCATCGGCGCGCTGTACGGCGTCTCGTCGCCGGTCGTCGGCTGGATAATCCATCTGTTCCACAGCGTCGTGTTCGGCCTCGCGTTCGTCGCCATGGTGCCCGCCGCGCCCGGCCGCGACGACTGGTCGTGGCGGCTCGCCAGCGCGGGCGTCGCGTACGGCGTCGCGCTCTGGCTCGTCGCCGCCGGGGTCGTCATGCCGCTGTGGCTCCGCGCCGTCGGCGTCCCCGCGCCGCTCCCGAACCTCTCCCTCGTCGGTCTCGTCGGACACGTCGTCTGGGGCGTCGTGCTCGCGCTCGGCTACGCCGTGCTCTCCGAGACGGGCCCGCTCGGGTTCGACTAGATGGAGTACTCGGACTCGTGGAACTGCGCGATGCGGTCGTCGCGGAACCGGTACTTCCGGCGCTTGTAGCCCGTGACGAGCCGCAGGCCCGTCACCCCCGCGGACGCCGACCAACCCATGAGCGGGCCGTCGCGCTCCGTCAACTCGCGGGTCGCCCGGAACGTCCGGTCCCAGTCCGCCGGCCCGTACTCCGCGACGAGCTCCGCCATCGCCACGTTCCGCCGCACCTCGTCGCCGATGGCGCGCTTCCACGCGTCGTTGTACGCGCCGAGTCGGCCCTGCGCGGCGAGCCGGCCGGCGAGCTTCCCGGTGCGGACGGCGACGTGGTCGCCGCCCTCGTGGAACGCCGACGTGGTGCCCATCGCGCCGCCGACGACCGCGACGTTCGCCGCCGTCGGCGAGTCGATCGGCCGCGTCGACGAGATGGGGTACGTCTCCGTGCCGCCGGACTTGCCCGCGTCCGCCACGAGCGGGAAGTCCGATTCGACGTCGTACTCGTCGCCGTACACCTCCTCCAGCAGCCGCCGGACGTACGTGCCGCCCTGCGGAACGCCGTCGTCCTCCGGCCGGAGCAGCCGGTAGTCGTCGCGGTCGGGCACCGCGTCGAGGTCGACGCCGATGGGCATCGTGAGGCCGACGCGCTGGAGGGTCCCGTCGTTCGGGAACACCCACGGGTACGCCGTCTCGCCCGGCATCCACCCCCACCAGAACTTGATCGCGCCCGGCTCCACGAGCTCCTCCGGGAACTCCCGGTACTCCTGGTACGCGATGTGGTTGGCGTGCCGCGGCGACAGCACGTCGGCGATGGAGCGGTCCGGCGGCGCGAACTGGTCGAGCGTCGGCATCGTCATCCGGCGCTGCGGCCCGTCCGCGAGCACCACGTACTCCGCCGAAAGCTCCGAGCCGTCCTTCAGCGT
>CAZYYH010000136.1:0-5645 GCA_964651725.1 uncultured Halobacteriales archaeon
CGGGGGTCCCCCTGGTCGTCGAGGCTGCCGGGGTGGCGGCTCTGGCTGGGGGGACCATCCTCCGCGGGCGCGACCGGCCGGCGCTCGGCGGCGTCGCCCTCGCGGCGGGCGTCGCCTGCCTCGCGGCCGGGGTGGGTATCGGGTTCGTCCGCACGTCGGGGGCGGGCGCCCGCCTCCGCCTCCTGCCCGGCCTCGTCGGGGTCGCCCTCGTGGGCGCGGGGGTGGCTCCCCTCCGCGGCGCGGGGTCGCGCCGCCTCTGCAAGGCGGGGGCCGTCGTCGCCTTCCTCGGCGTCCTCGCGGCGAGCGTCGTCGCCCACCTCGGCGTCGGCCCGGCGCTGGCGGCGACGGCCGCGGCGGTGCTGGCGTGGGACTTCGGCGAGTACGCCGTCGGCGTGGGCGAGCAGTTGGGGCGGGACGCAGGCACCCTGCCGGCGGAACTCGCCCACGGCGTCGGGAGCCTCCTCGCCGGGGGCGTCGCGGTGTTCGCCGGACGGACCGTGACCGGCGTGGGACCGTCCGGGCTGTCGCTGCCGGCGCTGGTACTGTTGCTCGCGTCGGTGGTGGCGCTCAGCCTCGCGCTCCACGGTTGAAGGGGGAGCGCGAGTCGGCGCGGCGTAGAAGCGCGGCCGTCAGCGCCGCGCGGTCGGGGTCTCGGTCCGCTCGACGGTGGGGACCGGCACGTCGCGCAACAGGTCGTCCGTCACGTCCGCGCCGGTCACGCCCTCGACGCGAGCGTCGGGCGTGAGCACGAGGCGGTGGTCGCAGACGGGATGGACCGCGCTCTTCACGTCCTCGGGGGTGACGTACGACCGGTCGGCCAGCACCGCGCGGGCGCGGGCGTTCTCGAACAGGCGCTGGGTGCCCCGCGGGGAGACGCCCACCTGCACGCGTTCGTCCTCGCGGGTCCGGCGCGCCACGTCCACGACGTAGTCGCGCACCTCGCCCACCACGTCCACCTCCTCGACCGTCTCCTGCACCTGGGCCACGTCACTCCCGGAGAGCAACCGCTCGGCCGAGGGGTGCCGGTCGTGGCGCGCGGCCCGCCGGTCGATGAGTTCTCGCTCGCCGTCCTCGTCGGGGTAGCCGAGGCTGGTCTTCACGAGGAAACGGTCCTTCTGGGCCTCGGGGAGGGGGAAGGTGCCCTGCCCCTCGTCCACGGGGTTCTGCGTGGCGATGACGAAGAAGGGGTCGGGGAGCGGGTGGGTCTCGCCCTCGACGGTGACCTGTCGCTCCTCCATGGCTTCGAGGAGGGCGGCCTGCGTCTTGGGCGACGCCCGGTTTATCTCGTCGGCGAGGACGACGTTGGCGAACACCGGCCCCTCGGTGAACTCGAACGTGCCGGCGCGTTCGTCGTAGACGTACGTGCCCGTGATGTCGGCGGGGAGGAGGTCGGAGGTGAACTGGATGCGGTTAAACGAGAGTCCGAGCGCGGTGGCGAAGCTGCGCGCGGTGAGCGTCTTGCCCGTGCCCGGGACGTCTTCGAGGAGGACGTGCCCCCGGGCCAAGAGCGCCGAGAGGACCTGTCTGAGCGTCTCCGGGTCGGATATGACCGCCTCGGAGACGCTGTCGAGAACCCGTCGGCACCGCCGCGTAGCGTCCGGTCGTTCCATGCGGACGCGGAGGCGGGGGCGCGGCTTGATTATATGCCGTGTAACGCGACGGAGGGCGGCGTTCGCGTCGGCGCCGGACGGTGGACCGGTGCGACCGGCGCTATCACCCCGCTGAAATAGAGTAAACGAACGCAAAATATGTCCGGACAGACGAACAACGAATCCTTATTCTGCGTGTAATAAAGAGCCTATGATACGAGAGAACGAGAGAGACCGCATGCCCCGAGTCAGCGTCATCATACCGACCTACAACCGGGCCGACAAGCTTCCGCGTTCCATCGAGAGCGTGCTCGATCAGACGTTAGAGGACTTCGAGCTCCTCGTCGTGGACGACGGCTCGACCGACGCCACGGAGGCGGTCGTCACCGGGTACGACGACCCGCGCGTGAAGTACATCCCGCACGAGGTCAATCGGGGCGCGAGCGCCGCTCGGAACACCGGCATCGAGTACGCCGAGGGCGACTACATCGCACTACTCGACTCCGACGACGAGTTCACCCCCGAGAAACTGGAGCGCCAGGTCGAACTCCTCGATTCGCGCTCGGACGAGTGGGTCGCGGCGTACTGCGGAGTCGAGATCACGTTCGAGGACGAGGACCAGCCCAACCCCCTCAAACAGTGGCTGGTCCAGTTCGTCGCGGAGGGCCGCGAGATGGGCGGGACCGAGGGCGGGCAGGAGCTCATCGGGGAGGTGCTGTCCGACCGCCTCCACACCAGCGCGGGGTCGACGCTCCTCGTCGACCGGGAGGTGGCCGAGGCCATCGGCGGGTTCGACGAGTCGTTCGACTGGTTCCAGGACCCCGAGTTCCTGATCCGGGTGCTGGAGCAGGGCAAACTCGGCTACGTCGACGCGCCGCTGGTGAAGCGGTACGCGTCGGACAACCCCCCCGCGGACACGCTCGCGGCCGCCGACGAGTACTACCTCGAGGCGTTCTCGGAGACGGTCGAGCGACTGGAGGCCGAGGGGTACGACATCATCGGGGCACACCACTACCTCATCGCGAAGCACTACCTCAAGGAGGGCGACTTCCACAACGGCGTCCGGTACCTCCTCTCCGCGAAGCGGCCGGCCTTCCACCAGTGGCCGGGGCTGTTCCGGAGCATCGCGAACGGCGTGCGCCAGCGCGCCATCTAGCGCGCCGACGGATGGCGCGTCGCCGACGACCCGACGGCCACCGACCGGCGTACGGGTACGACGGAGTTAGGACCCCGCACAGCCGCCGGACCGCCGATTATGCGCCGCTTATGTCTTCGAAATTATGTGGCGGTATTATAAGCTCCGTGTGCCATTCTTCCGTGAGAGGAGTTGGCATCGATGGGCGAACCAGCATCCGAACCCGACCGTCGCGCCCCGACGGCACCAGGAGACGCAATGAGTAAGAATCTCGCGTCCGAGCGAACCGCCCCCGACGCCGGCGAGAGGCGCCGCGAGCGAGTCGCGGAGATAGTCGAGGAGGACGACCTGCCGCTGACGCTCGACACGCTGACGGAACGCGTCATCGAACGCGACCCGGAGGTGCCGGCGACGCCCGAGACGCGGTCGTCGCTCCACGAACGGCTCTACCTGCGGGACCTGCCGGCGCTCGAACGCGAGGGACGGCTCACGTTCGACATCGAACGGGGACTCGTGACGACCGGCGACCGGGCGTCCGCCGTCGCGGCAGTGGAGACCGGTACGACCGGCGGGGAGCGGGGCGGCCGCACCCCGGCCGACGACGGCGGGAACGGGACCGCGTGGCGCTACCTCGCCGCCACCGGCGTCGCCGTCGGTCTGTTCGCGCTCACGGTGCTCGAAGTCGGCGCGTTCGTGGCGATGTCGCCGACGCTCGTCGCCCTCGCCGCAGTCGGCCTGTTCGCCGGGCTCGCGCTCACCGAGGACGAGTGACGCCCGTTCGGCGGCTCGTCCCGTCGATGCCGCGTTTATTTCGGATTTAGGAAAATCATATTAATTCTCCGACGCCGGGTAACGTCGGCCGTGAGCACCATCGCATCGCTCCGGATTCCGGCGACGGAGTTCGCGCTCGCGGAGACGCTGGAGGCGGTCCCGGCGGCGGAGTTCGAGGTGGTCCCCGTCGTCGCCCACGGCGGTAGCCGACCGATGCCGTTCGTGTGGGTGACCGGCGGCGACGATGCGGACGTGGACGCCGCCATCGCCGCCGATCCGAGCGTCGAGTCGGCCGAGCGAGTGTCGACGCTCGATTCGGGGTGGCTCTACCGGGTCACGTGGGGGGAAGGGGCCCGGTCGCTCGTGAACGCGCTGGTCGCCGAGGACGCCGTCGTGATGTCGGGGCTGGGGCGGCGCGGCGAGTGGCACTTCCACGTGCTGTTCCCGTCGCGCGAGTCGCTCTCGGTGGCGTACGACGGGTTCGAGACGCGCGACGTGACGCTCCACGTCGAGAGCATCCACGAACTCGAAGAGCCGGCGCGCTACCGGCGCTACGGCCTGTCGGACGAACAGCACACCACGCTGGTTCGGGGGTACGAGGAGGGATTCTACGACATTCCGCGCGCGATAGACACGAGCGACCTGTCGACGGAACTCGGCATCACCCACCAGGCGCTGTCGGAGCGACTCCGGCGCGGCCACCGGACGCTCGTGAAGAACGCGCTCCTCGTCGGGTCGGACGGACTGAAGTAGCGACCGGACGGCCGCCGGCGGTCGGTCGCCCGTAACTCCCATCTCCGAGGAACGCCTCACCCGACCCATGGAGCGACTACCAACGGTGCTCGACATCCGAGACGACCTGCGCGCCGCGCGCGAGTCGGCCGACCGAGACGTCGGAGACGACGTGGAGGCGGTCATCGGACGCCTCGAAGAGTACACGGAGCGCGACATCGGCGACCGGGAGGGCCTCCTCGACGACGTGGACAACCACCTCCTGCGCCTCCAAGAGCAGTCGTCGGACGAGAGGGCAGCCCAGCGGTTTCAGGCCGCGCGCAACCGGATACACGTGTACCGCGACTCGCTGGGCGGCAGCACCGCCGGCGTCGCCGTCATCGACGCGTACCTCTCGACGGGCGGCGACGACGACGCCGAACGGCACCTCGACGAACTGCGCGGCGACGACGTGACGGTCCACGCCACCGTCGTCAACGACGGCGAGGCGGGCGACGTGGTGGTCGAGGCGGGGTTCTACGACGACGCCAACGAGCAGGTGGCGTCGACGACGTCCGACCGGTTCGCGATGGACGCGAACGGACAGCAGACGGTCGAACTGGAGGCGTCCGTGCCGGAGAACGCGGACTACTACACCACGGTGGCCCGCGGCGTCGGAGGGTGAGTCGCGCGCGGTCGGCGGGTCGATAGCCGGCAGACCTATCTGCGGCTCTTTCGTAGCGCGTGACATGGCCGACGACGAGGGCCCCCTCCAGAAGGCGCGCGCGGAACTCCGACGCGCCGCGGAGAACACGACCAGCGACGTCGAGCATCAGGTGTCCGACATCGACGAGCGACTCGAAGCCATCGACGCCGGCGACGGGGCGGACGACGAGACGGCGCGGGACGCCCACCTCGAAGCCATCGCCGAGAACCTCGCCGTCCTCCGGGAGAAGACCGACGGGCAGACCTACACCAAGATAAAGCACGCCGAGGAGCTCATCCAGGAGTACCGGGACGTGCAGTGAGTCCGCGCCGAACGGGTCGCCGTCGCCGCCGGGCGGCGCGCGGCGGGGGCGTCACTCGACGGGCGAGGACGCCTCGTTGCCGGTGGTGGCCACGCCGTCGTCCGACGTGAGTTCTCTCCACGCGTACACCGCGATGACGAACGGCAGGACCGGCAGGAGCAGGAGGGCCACGCCGGCCCCGATGATGTACCCGACCACGCTCATCTGCGCGTTCGCGGACTGTTTAGACTGCCGGCTTATCTGTTCTGCCATGTTCGAACGTAGGGCCCAGTCACGGAAAGCGGTTTCGCGCGCACAGGCCGGCGCGGGCGCAACGCGCCCCCGTAGGCGGCCGTCCGGGCGTCAGACCGCGTCGAACGCCGCCCGGAGGTCCGACTCGATGTCGGCCCGCTTGCTCTCGTCGTAGAAGGT
>CAZYYH010000137.1:0-5630 GCA_964651725.1 uncultured Halobacteriales archaeon
CGCGCTCGCCCGCGACGAGGACCGGACGCTCGTCACCAGGGACGAGGAACTCGCGGCGCGCGCCCCCGACTCGTTGCTCCTCCGGTCGAAGGGGGTCGAGAACCAGCTACGCGAACTCCGGGGCGCGGGCTTCGACCTCGTTCTCGGCGAGCCGACGCGGTGCTCGGCGTGCAACGGCCGGCTGGCGCGCGTCGACTCCGGGACGACGCCCGCGTACACGCCCGATCCCAGTGAGCAGGCGGTGTGGCGCTGTGTGGACTGCGGCCAGTGCTTCTGGAAGGGCAGCCACTGGGACGACGTGCGCGAGCGGCTGGCGGGGCTGTAGTTCAGCGCGGGTCGTAGATTGCGACGTCGAGGACCGCGCGAACGTCGTCGGTCCGGAACTGCGCCTCGGCGGTGGCGAACGTTGCCCCGTGCTCGCGCGCGCTCGCGGCGACGAGCGCGCTCCGGTAGTCCACCAGCCGACCGCGCGCGAGCAGCGCCTCCTGTAGCTCCGCGGCCTCGACCGCGGTCCGCGCGGTCACGTCGAGCACGTCCATGGAGGCCGTGACGGCCTGCTCCACCGTCGCCACGTCGCCGTCGACGTAGCCGTGCGCGACCCCCATCAGCGCCTCGTACAGCACGATGCTCGACACCGCCCACGGCTCGGATTCGTGGCGCTGGAGGAAGCGCCTGGCGTCGTCGGTGCCGTCGAGGTAGTCGCCCAGGAGGGTCCCGTCGAAGCACAGCATCACTCGACACCCCGCTCGTCGCGGTCGTCGTCCCCGTCCTCGACGCCCCGGCGCGCCTCGTCGCGCACTCGACCCAGCCCGTCCCGGGTGTCGCCGGCCTCGTCCGCGAGCGCGCCGAACCCGAGCCACCGGTCGGAGCCGGCGAGCCGCCGGATCGCGTCGTCGAGACTCTCGCCCTCGCGCCTGGCGAGTTCGAGTCGCTTCCGAGTGTCCTCGGAGACGCGGACGGACGTGTCGCTCATGTATGCGCATACGTATGCGTATACATCCGGTAAAAAGCTGGCGTCGCCGGTTCCGGGTCCCACGTCGGCGCGAAACCCGGTCCCGTTTGTCGAAACACGCGTCGTTAACGGTCGTGTTCGGCGTGTGGACCAACGTGTCCACGGCGACGATACGCGGGACGATAGCCGGAATGGGGCGGCGAGCGAACCCGGCGTTCGCGGTGGCGGTCGTGGCCGTCCCGCTCGCCGCGCTCGGGTACGCGGTGACGGTCGCGTCGGTCCAGCAGCACACCTACGTCCACGTGATGGCGGGCGTGCTCTGGACCGGTATCGACGTCTTCTTCGGCGCGGTGCTCGGCCTGGTCGTCGGCGGACTGGACGACGAGGGGAGCGCCGCGCTCTTCTCGCGGCTCACGCCCAAGATGGCGTTCCTCCTGCCGTCGCTGGCGTTCGTCACCATCACGGGCGGCATCACGCTCGCACAGCGCCTCGGCATGCTGGTGGACGTCGAACCCTGGCTCGCGCTCTTCACCGCCGCCAACCTGATTCCGGCGCTGCCCTTCGTCGGCCACCGGCTCGACGCCTACCGCGACTGGCGCTGGCAGGTGCCGTTCGCCGTCGCCACCGTCGGGTCGCTGGCCTGGGTCGGCCTCACCATCGGCGAGTTCCGGATGATCGAGTCCGCGCTCGCCGTCGCGTTCGGCATCGTGACCGTCCTCTCCGTGCAGGGCTTCGGCTTCCTGCTGCCCGGCGAGATCCGGATGTACCGGGAGATGCGGTCGGCCAGCCCCGACCCGTCGGTCATCGCCGCCATCGGCGAGCAGAACGCCACGCTCGGCGGCGTCCAGGGACTGTTCCAGCTCCGCCTCGTCCTCGACATGGTGTACCTGCGCTACGGCGGCTTCCCCGTCTGACCGGTCGGCGGACGGACGTTCCGCTCCACTGGAACGTCGGTCAGTCGGTGCCGCGCCGCCCCGGGCTCCTGCCGTGTACTCGCCGTCGGCGTACCGGCGACTCCCGGCCGCTCGATGCGCTACTCGTCGATCCGGAAGCGAACGAGGAACTGGCCGTCGCAGCACCGGCAGTCGACCCGGACCTTGCCGTCGGCGTCCGCCTCGTGAACGACGATCTCGCTGTCGACCGGGATGAGCGCAACTGCCATCGCTCCGCAGTGGGGACACTTCACGTCACGTGCCGTCGGGGGACCGGACACGGAGTTAAAGTGACGTTGCATTTGTAAAGGCCCTGCTCCTATTAACTGAGGGAAAGAGGCGGCGAGGGGGCATTATAATAGGGGCGTCTCGATGGGCGCTGGCGACCGTCCGCGTGAGCGGCGAGTAGACGTGCTGAGCGGCCGATTCGGGCGGAGCGAAACGGACGGAGGCGGACGCACCGACCGCTCGACGCTACCGGTTCGGCTGCCACTGCTCGCAGGCTTCCATGTCGTCCATCAGGTCGTCGTGGAACGTGCAGTAGGGCTGGAACCCCTTGTCGGTGCGGACGTACTCGAAGTGCGTGCAGTTGCCGCAGTAGTGGTCGGTGGGCTGGCTGGGCCGTGGCTCGTCCACGAACTCGCTGTCGTCGTCGAGCGGCGAGGTGATGTCGTCGCTCGCGGCCGCGCCACCGTCGCTCGACGCCGGGGAGCCGGGCGCGGGCGTGGAGGCGGGCGTGGAGCGGCCGGTGGTCTCGGGTCGACCGTCGCCGGGTTCGTCGACGCCGCCGAAGATGCCGACGCCGCTGAGTGCGGCGCGCGCCTCCTCGACGCTCTCCTCCGCGACCTCGACGGTGCGCGTGCGGCCGTCTCGGGTGACGCTGAGCGTGACGGTGCCGCCGGGGTCGTTCCGGCGCTTGAACGTGGCGACGGCGGCGAACAGACACCAGAACGTCGTGATGATGCCGGCGAAGTAGACGACGATGACGCCGACCGTGGCGGTGGTCGGCATACCGCTCGGCCCGTACCACCCCTCCCAGTAGACGGCGCGGAACAGCATCACGCCGAGGACGGCGAGGCTCGCGCCGACGACGGCGGCGGCGTGCTGCGTTCGGCTCGCGGGCAGGACGGTGAAGATGCCGAGGAAGACGGCGGGGACGCCGAGACCGACGAGCACCGCCGCGGTCTCGATGGTCTCGCCGGTCGAGAAGCCGAGGCTCGGCAGGACGCCCGTCGTGCCGAAGACGATGCCGAGCACGGCGAGGAACGCGCCCGCCCCGAACAGTCCCGTGCCGAGATAGAGCCGCTCCCGGCTCACCTCGCCCGCGTGCTGGTCGTAGGCCTCCGCGAGGCTGGTCATGGCGGCAACGTCTCAGTCGAGGGGCAAAGACCTTGCGTCAGACGCGCGGCGGACGGCGCGAGTCGGTCGTCCGGCGAAAGCCCGGGGAGTACGGTCTGCGGCTACCGGCGAGCGACGGCATCGAAAGGTCTAATCCGCGCGCTGTCGAATCGCCGCGCATGGCCGAAGAGAACGGGGACGAGGAGTCCGAGCCGACGGTGACGCTCGGCGACGGCGAACCCGTCGAGGGCGCGCCGCTCGCTCGGGTGGCGTCGCGGTTGACGTGGGGCATCGAGCGGAGCGAGGTGCAGCGGCGCGAGGGCGACACCGTCGTCCGGACGGGCGACGGGCCGCGGGAACTCGGCGACGTGCTCGACGAGGTCGAGGAGACGTACTTCGATTCGAGAAAGAGCTTCGAGGGAGCCGTCCGTGAGATCATCGGCTACGGGCCGGTTCCGACCGCTGACGAGTAAGCTCGTCGGCCGCGTCCCGTGGGCAGCCGTGGCGCTCGGCTGGGGCGCGGTGTTAACGGCGGCGTGGATGGCGTGGGACACCGCCGGCCTGTCGCCGCGCGTCGTCCGCGACACGCTCGTGTACGTCGTCGGCCCGGGCGTGCTCGCGGTGCGGTACGGCGAGCATCTCGGCTGGCGCGTGGACCGCCGTGCGGTGCGGAACAGCGTCCTGCTCGCGGCGTTCGTGCTCCCGTTCTACCTCGTGGGGTCGTCGCTCCCGTCGGTGCGCGCGTACTACCCGATGTGGGGGGCGACGCTCGCCGCGGAGTCGTTCGTGCCGCACGCGCTCCAGCAGTTCCTGCTGGTGCTCGCGGCGGAGACGTACTACCGGGGGCTGCTCTGCGTCGGGCTGCGCGAGTACGGCTTCAAGGTGGTGTTCATCAGCCCCGTCGTGTACGCGCTCCACCACGCGGGGAAGCCGCCGATAGAGATCCTGCTGTCGGGACCCACGGACGTACTCTTCGGCGCGGCGGACTACAAGTCCAACTCGCTTCTGCCGTCGGTGGTGGCGCACGGCGCGGGCCTCGTGCTGCTCGACTGGCTGGTGCTGCGGCCGCCGCTGGTCGACCCGGGCGTGGTGATGCGGTGGCTGTCGTGGCTCCCGGTGCCGGTGTAAGGGGACATGAGTCCGAGGTAACGACGGGTTACGTCTCGTGCAGGCGTCGGAGCGGCGCGGAGCGCCATGATATGCCAGGCGCTACCACACCCGCAGTAAGTGCAGGCCTTCGACGGCGAAACGAAGGGGGTTAGTCGTGCCTCTCACTGAACGGTCGAAGTGGTTTATCAGCGCGTCCGCCGTAGCTGGTCGTGCCCCAGTCGCGTCGTTCGGGGCCACCCGAGGTGGAACCCATGACACAGCAACAGCAGCCAGTCGGTCAGCAGTACCAGCCCGGCTCCCAACAGTTCGGCGGATCGTACGGCCAGCAGTTCGAGCAGCCTACCGGGCAGCCGTTCGGCCAGCAGACACAGCAGCCCATCGGTCAGGGGACCCAGCAGCAGGTCGCCGGCACGACCGGGCAGGCGATGCAGTTCGAGGAGGGGATTCCGAGCGAACTCCGCCTGGTCCTCCACGACACGAACAAGCTGGCTAACGTCGCGGAGTGGACGAAGAACCAGCTCGTCACGCAGGGTCCCCAGATGCAGGAGGTCGTGCGCCTCTGTGACGACCTGGCGTCCATCGCGGAACTCAACGAGAAGCTGATCGCGCGCGACTCGGCGTTCGGCATGCAGATCTCGCAGGCGCTGATCGAGGTCGCCCAGCAGGCGCTGCCGACGCTCCAGCAGTACGAGCAACAGCCCGAGGTGCGCGAACTGTCCGGCGTCGTCCGGAACCTCGTCGACTCCACGCAGAAGGAACTCCAGATGATCGGCGGCCAGCAGACCGCCGGGATCGGTCAGCAGGCAGGCGGCTTCCAGCAGTCCGGTGCGACGAGCCAGCAGTACGGCACCACCCAGCAGTTCGGCGGGCAGGGCCAGCAGTACTGACGTCGCCTCGACGCGCTCGTTTTTCGCCCCGTCGGAACGCTTTTGCTCGATTCGTACGATCCTCCACGTATGACACTGCCGGTAGACCCGACCGCGGTCGACCCCGAGGCCATCGGGGAGGAGCGCGCGACCCTGGCGATGGGCCACGACGAGGCCGTCGAGCACGTCCGCGAGACGTTCGCCGCCGCGGGGTTCGGCGTCCCCGTCGAGTTCTCGCCGTCGGAGCTGCTGAACGAGAAGGTAGACGCGGGCCGCGACCCCTACTACGTGCTCGGCGCGTGCAACCCCGCGATGGCGGACCGCGCGCTCGACGGGAGCGACGGCCGCATCGGCGCGCTGTTCCCGTGCAACGTCGTCGTGTGGCAGGAGGAGCCGGGCGTCCAGACCGTCTACCACGTCTCCATCATGCGC
>CAZYYH010000138.1:0-5622 GCA_964651725.1 uncultured Halobacteriales archaeon
CAGGTGCTCGGCCCGACGACGCAGAAGCAGGCCGACCAGTCGCGCCAGGAGATGCGCGACGTCGACGCGCAGGCCCACTCCGGCAGCCACAGCGGCAGCAGCAGTAGCTGGGACGCGCCGACCGACGGCGGCCGCGACGAGCAGGTCGAGAAGGAGAACGGCCTCGACGTCATCCGATAGCGACGACTTCGCCTTCTTCAACGTTCCGCGTCCGGCAGTGACGACGCCGCCGGACTACTCGCCCGACGACGCGCTCCCGGTCTCATCGATGCGCCGGCGGTACTTCGAAAGCGACTCGTCGAGCGCCGCGCCCGCGTCCACGTCCAGCGACTCAGCGACGAGCAACAGTGCGAACAGCGCGTCCCCGATCTCGTCGGACTTCACGGCCAGAGCGTCCGGGTCATCGCCCCAGTCAGTCGATTTCGTCGCGTCCGCCGCGATCTCGCCGACCTCCGCCGCGAGGTCGAGGACGTGGTACGCGGGGTCGCTCTCGATGTCGTGTTCGGCCGCGAACGCCGCGACCTCGCGCTGTGCGTCGAGCATCGTGCCGGTACTCGACGGTCGGAGGTCTTGGACCTGATGGTGTGCGCGGCTCGAACGGAGTGAGAGCCGCGCACTGGCAACGGCGACCGAAGGGAGCCGCGCACCGCTACCGCGTCGCCCGGTGTTTACGCGTTGAGTGGACTACCGGCCGTCGCGTGATACGCGGCCGGTCGGCGATATTACGTCTACTTACATTTCCGTATATGAAGTTACATCCTATTACAACGCGTCCGCAAGCGGCCGGCAGACTTCACCGACTCGCCGGTCGGTCCGCTACGTACCGTCCAAGTACTCGCCGACAAGCTCGGGGTTCGCGCACTCCGCCGGCATCGCCGAGAACCACGCCACGTCCCGGATGGTCTCGCCGTCCACGCCCGGGTCGTCCGCGAGCGTCGCGTCCGTCGCTCGCATCTCAAAGGTGACGAGGAAGCCCGTTGCCGACCGGTCGGGGTCCTCCGCGTGCTGGAACACCTGCCGCGTGACGTGAATCGGACGCTCTACCTCGCACTCCACGCCCGTCTCCTCTCGAACCTCGCGGCAGACGGCTGCCTCCGGCGATTCACCCGGCTCCACCGTGCCGCCCGGCCCCTTCCACCCGCCACCCCACTGGTTCCGAATCAGCAGGAGTTCGCTCGCGTCGTTCCGCACCATCGCCATCACGAACAGCTCCACGTCGTCCGCCTCCGCCCCCTCCGGCTCCCACACCTCCGCTGGAACCGGTATCGTCGTCTCCTCCCGCGTGACCTGCTCCTCCGAGAGTACGCGCTCCACCGGCTCGGGGATCCGGGCATCCTCCAGCGGGTCCATATCCGGGCGTTTACGCGCCAGGACCGTCGGGATTTCGGTTTGTAGAAACGGAAGAAAGACGGTCTCGGCGCGCGGGACGCGACCGAGCGGCGGGTGGCGCGAGCGAAGCGAGTGCCGCCGGACGCGCGAGCGGGGAGACACGACCCGCGAGCACGGGAGGGAGCGTCCGCGCGAGGGACGAGAAGCGAAGGGCCACCGGCCCGAGCATCGTAGTCGGCTGGGGAGGGCGTGGCTGCGGTCAGTTCGTTTTGCCAGGTGTAGCTAGCTCGTTCCCGTCCGCGCAGGACCGTAATCGGTGTTCGTGAAGGTGGCAGACTAGCTGCTGCCGGGCGTACCGATACACCGCACCACATCCTCCCCAGCCGACTGCGCGCTTCGCTCGCTGCAGTGCTCGTCCCTCGCGCGGTCGCGCTCACGCCTCCTGGCGTTCGCGCTCCGCACGCGCCACCGGGTGTATTACAGAAACCGCGCCCATCCCTCACACCGCTTTCACGGCGTCGAGGAGGTAGCACTTCCGGCAGACGTCGCGGGTGGTCGGCGCGCCGCACTCGTCGCATTCGCCCGACGGTGCGTCCTCACCAGTCCGATACTCCCGGGCGGCGAGCGCGGCGAGTTCCTCGTAGCCGGCCATGATCGAGTGGCGGGTGCCGGGGTGGTTCTCCTCGAGGGAGAGCAGAAGGTCCTGGACCTCGCCGCGGAACGCCTCGCTCGAATGCGGGCATTCGGCCATGTGGACGGGGAGGTCGGCGAGCTGCGCGTAGAGTGCGACCTCCTTCTCGGGCACGTCGCGGAGGGGTTTGGCGCGCGGGATCATGCCGTCGGCGTCGTTGCGCTCGGGGAACGCGCCGAGGCTGGCGTCGAAGTGCTTGGCGATCTGGGCGACGTCGCCCTCCAGCACGTTCATCAGCGCGGTCTCGGCCTCGTCGTCGAGGTTGTGACCGGTGAGGAGCTTGTCGGCGTCGTGCTCGGCGGCGTACCGCGAGAGCACGTCGCGGCGGAACACCCCGCAGTACGCACAGGGAGCCATGTTCTCGGGGTCGTCCTCGGCGACGTCGTCCATGCGCACGCCGAACTCCTCGGCGTAGGAGACGACCTCGTGGCGGATCTCGAGGTCGGCGGCGAGTTCCTCGCAGGCGTCGAGGCTGGCGTCGCGGTAGCCCTCGATGCCCTCGTGGATGGTGAGCGCGACCAGCTCGACCCGGGGGTCGCGCTCGAACGTGTCGTACAGGATGTGGGTGAGCACGACCGAGTCCTTGCCGCCGGAGAGGCCGATCACCCACGTCTCGGGGTCGTCGGGCGTGGCGTCGGCGGGCAGGAGGTCGTCCTCGCGGACGCGGCTGCGGACGCGGCGCTCCACCGATTCGCGGAAGTGCGGCTCGCAGAGGTGGCTGCCGGAGTACGCGGCGTGCATGACGGCGTCGCGGCCGCACTTCGTACACTCCATCGAATCAGGGTTGGGGAGGTGGCCGTTTCACGGTTTCGCCTCGGTAATGGGCCGTGACGGTGCGAGCGCCGGCGAGAACGCAGGTCGTAACCGAACTTATAAATCACATGTCGCAATAGCAAACAGTCGCCTCTGGCCGGCGGTCCCGACACGGGACGGCCGCGCACCGGGTCGGCGTCGCCCTCGAAAATTCCTCGATTCTTACAGTACAGGAGCTGTCGACCCGGGTGGCGGACGGGAGAAGGGCGGAGGCGAACTGCTGGTCGAGCGCTTCTCGTGGCGAATCCCGGCGTCCGGGACTGCCACCCGATCAGGTGGCGACGAGGAAGTAAGCGATTCCCAGCAGGATCGCGGCGGCGAGGAAGGAGCCGAAGGCCTCGGAGAGGAGGTTGCGGCCGAGGCTCCGGTCGGGGTCGTCGGTGACGTAGAACCGTGGCGCGTCCCCGCGCTCGGTGACGGCGGTCGTCACCGGTTCGTCGATGTCGTGGACGGCGTCCGGGTCGGCCTGCCCGGCGACGCGGACGGAATCGCCCACCCCGATTCGGACCTCCCTGTATCTGCGGCGGCGGCGGGAATCCACCGGGTCAATGTCGGTCTCCCGGGCGAGGAACTCCCGGACGTGCGCCGGCGGCTCCTCGCCGGCGTCCACGACGACTTCGTCGCCGCTCGTCAGCAGGAGTTCTGCGCCGTCGGGGTCGACGAACGCGGTTCCCGTGTCGTCGTCCACGACGAACGGTCGGTAACCGTCGTCGACGTATCGCGTGCTCCAGGTCATTCTCCGTCAGTCACTGTGGTCGCTGGTGGGCTCCCATCGTTCGACCTCGACCCTGTACGCGACGCTCTCGGTCCCCGTCATCGGGCCGGTGACCGGCTCGTCCGCTGGTCGGGCGGTCCCGTCGATCTCCACCGCGCCGGCCTGTCCGCCGAGCGACCCGATGGGCGACCGATCGAGCGACCTGCTCGCCAGCGCCTGCCACACCGATCGAACCCCCAGGAGGAGGAAGAACAGCCCGCCGACGCCCGCGAGCGTCGCCGGCAGACCGTAGTCGCTCGTGGCGTAGACGACGCCGGCGAGGACGATCAAGCCTGCGTACACGCCCACCCACCGTCGGTCCCAGCCTCCTGCTCTGACGACTGTCGATTCCATGGCACTAGTTCACACATCGTACGTCCGTCTCGAATTACTTATATCTACGTACCGAACGATGGCTCCGACACTCGGGAAGCGCCCGCGACGGATTGGAAACGCATATACCGACTGAATGAATATTCAATCGATAATGGCACCAGGGGATCTCTTCGACGCGGACTCCGAGGACACGGAGGCGGCTCTGATGGCGGCGACGTATCGAGCGCTCTGCGCGCACGGCTACGCCGACCTCACCATCCAGCGCATCGGCGAGGAGTTCGAGAAGTCGAACTCGCTGCTCTATCACCACTACGAGGGAAAGGACGACCTGCTGGTGGCGTTTCTCGACTACGTGCTCGACCGGTTCGAGTCGGACGTGCCGTTCGAGGAGGTGACGGACCCGTGGGAGCGCATCGAGCGCCTGCTCGACCACGTGCTCGCGCCGACGCTGGACGAGGAGCGTCGGGAGTTCACGAGCGCGATGATCGAACTGCGGGCGCAGGCGGCCCACGACCCGGCGTTCTGGGAGGCGTTCACGCGCCACGACGCGTTCTTCCACGATCGGCTGGCGGCGGTCGTCCGCGACGGCAGAGAGCAGGGGCGGTTCCGCGACGTGGACGCGGACGCGGTCGCCTCGTTCGTGCAAACGACGTTCAACGGTGCGATGCTCCAGCGGGCGACGACCGACGCCGAGAACGGCGGCGTCGCCGTCGAGGACGTTCGCCGCGAACTCGAATCGGCGCTGGAGACGCGACTGCTCGGCGAGGTCGGGGGCACGGCTGCGAGCGAAACGGCTGGCGAGGGCGAGGCCGCCGGCGAGGGCGAGCGATGAGCCGGGGCCGCGGTCGCGCCGTCAACGTCACGGACGGCGACCTCGTGAAGCCGCTGCTGGTGCTATCGCTGCCGATCATCGCCACGAACCTGCTCCAGGTCGGCTACAACCTCGCGGACACGTTCTGGGTGGGGAGGCTCGGCCAGGCGGCGGTGAGCGCCCTGTCGTTCTCGTGGGCCATCGTCTTCCTCGTCATCAGCCTCGCCGCGGGCTTCACTGTCGCGGGGACGGTGCTCGTCGCGCAGAACAAGGGTGCGGGCAACACCGACCGCGTGGACCACGTCGCCGGGCAGACCATCGCGTTCGTCGTGCTGCTGTCCGCCGTCTTCTCGGCGGTCGGCTACGCGCTGGCACCGCAGTTGCTCGAACTCATCGGCGCGGTGCCCGGCACCGAGGAGTACCGGCTCTCCCTGGAGTACACCCGCACGATATTCCTCGGCATCCCGTTCGTGTTCGGCTTCTTCATCTTCCAGGGGCTGCTCCAGGGCTGGGGCGACACCCGCACGCCGCTCTATTTGATGGCGCTCGGCGTCGCGCTGAACGTCGTCATCGACCCCTTCTTCATCCTCGGGTTCCGGGACAACGTGCTGTTCGCTGCGCTCGGCCTCCAGGGGCTGGAGCAGTCGCTTTTCGCCGCGACGGGCTTCGCCGGCTTCGGCGTCCAGGGCGCGGCGCTCGCGACCATCCTCTCGCGGGGGCTGGGGGCGGTCATCGCCGTGGGACTGCTGCTCTCGGGGTGGGTCGGTCTCGCGCCGTCGCCCGGCGACTTCGTACCCCAGCGCGAGACGGTGGAGAAGATCGTCCGCATCGGTGCGCCCGCGAGCGTCGAGCAGTCGACGCGCGCGCTCGGCGTGACGGTGCTGACGG
>CAZYYH010000139.1:0-5513 GCA_964651725.1 uncultured Halobacteriales archaeon
TCGACCGCGCCGAGAACGTCGTCAGCTCCGGCCGCGTGCGGGACGCCGAGACCGTCGAGCGCGTGCGCGAACTGCTCTACCAGCACGCCGACGTCGACCGGCTGCTCCCCGCGTCCGAGTAGCGCTCGGCCGTCGGCCTACACGTCCAGGCTCGACTCGTTCAGCAGAATGCGCAGCACGTCCTCCGGCGGCGTGTTCTCGTCGCCGACCTGCGCCGCGTACCACACCAGCGCGCGCTCGAACGTATCCACGACGCTGTTCGACGCGGTCGCATACTCCTCGACGCCCGCCTCCGTCTTCGCCGCGAGCGCCAGGCCGTACGTCTCCGGTGTCGCCGCTAGTTCCGCGACCAGGTCGTCGCCCGCGTCGTCCTCGCGCTCGTCCGGCCGCTCGAACTCGGGGGCCGGCTCCGAATCCAGCGACACGAAGTAGCGGTTGTCGTCGAGTTCCCGAACGTCTTCCCGGTGTTCCACCCCGATGTCGTCCACGCTCAGGACGCCCTCGGGGTCGCGGACACCGTCGGCGTTCCGGTCGTCGGACGGTTCGTCCACCATCGTCGTCGCGTACGTAACCCTGGTTAATGAAGTTACCCGCTGTTCACGCTGTCGGCACTGCACCACTGACGCACCGAAAAAATTCGCACCCGATAACGGCCGGTCCGATCAGACCGACACCGATGAACCCTGGTCGCTGGCGAGCGATTCGGGAACGTTCACCACGTAGGTGTACATACTACCGGACTGCGTGACGAACCGGACCGTCGCCTCTTCGCCCCCGTCGAGCTGGCCCGGTGTGCCGGTCGCACCAAGCGGGACGTGAATCACGATCCGGTCGGATTTGGCGTTGAGCACCGGGTTGGAGTCGTCCGAGTCCTTCACTCCGACCGCCGTGAAGTTACCGCCGCTCACGTTCTCCACTGAGGCGTTCTCGTAGATGAGCGTGTCGTGTCCGCTCGGACCGACCCACTCGATGGTCATCTCCCGGAGGTCGATCTCGTCGGCACCCGGAGACTGCATCGTCGTGAAGTTGAGGTCCGCGACGTTCTCGTTCGAAGAGACGTTTCCGATCGCGCTTATCACGACGATTTGGTTGGACACCTGCTCGGTCGAGTCTTGACTGGTGGACGATGCCTTGTTCTGCAGGAAGCCTGCAGTGTTGATCAGGATTCCCGCGGCGATGGCCGCCACCAGGATCATCGCGATGAAGATGATCAAGGTCTCGATGCCGACCTGACCGCGTTCGTCCGCGTTGGTGAGTTTTTCGAACATGGTTTCTCCCTCGCCCGCCGTGCGTCGAGGCACCACGGACGTTACCGTGGACGAATCGGAAGTTAGTAATAAAAGTACGGCCCCAGTTATCACTCGTGATATTACAGCGTACGCGACGTGAAACGCCGATCTATCCGATTCTCACTCCGTCAGCAAGCGGATAACTGATACGGAGGTGACGTTATCCGGCCCGTTCGCGGGCAGGGACTGCCTGGGTGAGCCAGGGGCGGCTGACGAATCGTAGTGAGCGTGATCCGGTCAGTCCCCGAGGTCGGACCACATGTCAGCGAGTGCGTTCTTCGCCGCTGTGCGCTTCTGGATCACGAGATCGATCTCGCCGGTGCCGAACTCCACGGTGACGGCGTCGATCTGCCGGCGGTAGACGCTGGTCCGCCGTCCCTCCTCGGAGAGTTCGCGGTTGTCGAGTGCGAGCAGATCGAGTTCCTCGAGTTCCTCGATGCGGCGGTAGCTGGTGGCTATCGGGATGTCGAGTTCCTCGCTGAGTTCCTGGGCCGACTTCGGCGAGTGCGTCGCCTGCAGGATCTCGGCGTTGTACTTGTTCCCGAGAACGCCCAACAGTTCCCCGGGCTCCCGCTCCATGCTGGTTCGTGTATCAACCGAAGTGAAAAGTATGTCGCCTTCACGTGGCGCGTACGTTCACCAGTGGCAAACCGGACGTCCGGGAATGGGCCTGGACTCCGCGACCGTTTCGGAGCGCTTCGTGACTGCCTGGATGCTCGCGGGCGCGCGCATATATAGGCGCACGGCGTCAAACACGGGGCTAGAGTCCGCCGGCGATTAGTCCACTTATATAAAAAATACAACCAATGGCCGCTCGTCCCGGTAACTGCGGGGAGTAATGGATTTCCACTGCCGGTAGAGACCTGACGGGAAGCCGAGCACCGGCTGCGGGTAATGTCACGTTAAGGACGGTTAAGGAAAGCTTAATAACGCCCGGTTGGAAATGTGGGGGCGTGAATCTCGACCAGATCGTCGAATCCCTGGGGCTCGACAAGCTGGGCTCCTGGCAGAGAGGGGATTCCGGCCAGGCCGACGGGGCACAGCCGGAGGGCGAGCCGCCGCTCGACCCCGAGGATTCGATGGCGGACGACCCACCCGAGGACCCCGACGAGTGGGACGAGGTGGTTCCCGCCGACGACCCGGACGAGGAGGTCGTGGACGGAGCCGCCGCACCCGCCATCGAGGAGGTGCGCCACGACATCGACCAGCTCTCGGCGGAGGTCGACTCCAACGACTCCACCATCCGCGCGATCGAGAGCCAGCAGGACGACGTGCTCGAACGGCTCGAACGCGTCGAGGAGCACAACGCCCGCCTGCTCGGCGTGTACGACCGGCTCACCGCCGGCATCAACCCGTTCGACGAGGACTGGGACGTGAAGTACGACCAGGCCCGGGGCGACGAGGCCGAGGACGACGAGTCCCGCTACGGCGTCATCGACCCGCCCGAGAACGTGGAGACGGAGGCGTCGGACGACGCGGCCGGCCGCGAGACCGTGAGCTTCGAGGACCTCAAGCAGCGCCACGACGAGCCAGACGCCGGTTCGGACTCGTCGACCGAACGCCGGCGCGAGCCGCCGGGCCGCGACGAGGGCGGACGGACGCCGCCCGAGCCGACGGCGGCCGGCGACGCGTACCTCGACGCGCTCGCGCCGTCGTACGCGACGGACGTGCTATTGATGGAGTGGCTCACGATGCTCATCCGCATCGCCGGCGCGCCGGGCGCGTTGAAGGCACTCGACTACTACGAGAACATCGACTGGATCAACGAACCCGTGAAGCGACAGGTCGAGGACGTGCTGAGCGGCGTGGACGCACCGGACGAAGCGGAGCCGCGACCGCCGGGCGACCTCACGACGGAGGAGCACAACCGGAGCTTCGCGTTCATCATGAAGCTGGCCCAGCAGCGCCAGCCGATGCCGACGCAGGCCGACTGACATGGGGTTCAGCACGAGCGGCGCGACGATGATCCTCTTCCTCGGAGTGCTGGTGAGCGCCGGCATCCTCGTGCCGGCGGCCGAGTACGCGTACGAGGACGTGTCGGACGCGCGGGACGGCCGGAGCGAGCGCCTACTCGACCGCCGGAACTCGGCGGTGTCGGTGTCGAACGTGACGTACGACTCGACGAACGAGACGCTGAACGTCTCCGTGAACAACACCGGCTCGGTGACGCTCGGGGTGAACGAGACGGATCTGCTCGTGAACGGCACGCTCCGGACGAACTACGGTACGACGGTGGCGGGGACGGGCGACCGGGCGCTGTGGCTGCCGGGCGAGACGCTAACCTTTACGGTGTCGGGTGTGTCGTCACAGCCGGATCGAGTGAAAGTGGTCTCGGAAACCGGCGTCGCGACGGTTTCGTCGAACGTAACGGTGGTGAACTGAGTTGGCGAACGTCTCGATATCCGAACTCGTGCTGTTCATCGCCGCGCTCACGGTCGCGGCGGGAGTGGCGACGACGCTCACGGCGAACGTGATGGACATCTCGAACGCGGTGTCGGAGCGCGGCGGCGGCGTCGCGGACAAGATCGAGACGGAGGTGGAGGTCATCAACGATCCGGGCAGTCCGTCGAGCGTCTACGATAACTCCACGGACACCGTGACCGTCCTCGTGAAGAACACGGGTGAGCGCACGCTCGACGCGTCGCCGACGGGGATCGACGTGCTCGTGGACGGGTCGTACGTGACCATCGATAACGTGACGGTGGTGAGCGGCGGGACGGAGTGGCGGTCGAGCGAGGTGGTTCGGGTGAACGTGACGCGGTCGCTGTCCCCGGGCAGCCACCGGGTCGTCGTCTACGTCGACGAGGACGAGGAGGTGTTGCGGTTCCGGACCTGATCGTCTCCGACGGCTCGCTGGCGTCCACACCTTTGATAAGGTGGTGCCGAGAACCCCCACGAAACCACAGCTATGACGGAACTCTACTCCCTCGACATGGAGGACCGCGACCGCGTGAACCCCGCGTTCGGTGGCGGGCTTCCGCAGAGCAGCCTCGTCCTCCTCGAGGGCGAGCACGGCTCGGGGAAGAGCGTCATCACGCAGCGGTTCTGCAAGGGCCTCTGCGAGGCGGGCACCCACGTGACGTACGTCTCCGCGGAGGACACGGCGTCGGACTGGGTGGCGCAGATGCGCTCGCTCGACTACGACGTGGTCGACCACCTGCTCTCCGAGCAGATGCTGTTCCTGCACGCCGACGTGGACACGCGCGACCAGTTCGCCGAGGCGAGCGCGCGGCGCGACGAGCGCGAACTCCTGACGCGGCTGATGGAGGCGAACGTGATGTGGCGGAGCGACGTGGTCATCGTGGACGGCTTCGACTCGCTGTTGCTCCACGACCCCCGGTACGAGGCCATCCAGGACCGCGGTGACGAGGACGACGTGATCCAGAACCTCATCAGCTTCTTCCGCCGGATGACGAGCAACGGGAAGACGGTGGTGCTGACGGCGAACCCCGAGTCGCTGACGCGCGCGGCGCTCCGGCCGCTCCGCGACACGTCCGACGTGTACATCATGCTCGGGATGCGGAGCGTCGGCCAGGAGGTGCGCCGGAACATGGTGGTGCGGAAGTTCGCGGGGATGGGTAGTCAGGTGGACGACAACATCGGCTTCAACGTGCAGTCCGGCCGCGGGCTGCTCATCGTCAACAGGACCATCACGTAACCAATGTCGGAACTCGGCACGCCGAAGCTCTCGGGGCAGCTCCGGTCGCTCGCGGAGCAGCATCCCCATCTCGACATCCACCTCCAGCGGTTCCACGCCGAGTACACGGAGTACCCGGTGTACGCCGACGATCTCGGCGACGAGCACGAGGTGGACAAGCCGAACGTCATCTACCCGACGAAGGGCGAGCATCCCGTGTTCTGCCACGTGTTCGGCGACGTTGGCGTGCCGACGACGTACTACGTGGTGGAGCCGTCGCTGGACCAGGAGGAGCGCGAGACGTACGAGACGGTGCGCGAGCGCATCCTGGAGCAGAGCGTGTCGCGGCCGGCACCGACGGAGGGCGAGGAGTTCACGGCGCACCTCGACGGGCTCCTCGACGAGGTAGTGACGGTCGGGTCCATCGCGCCGGGGACGGTGAGTCAGCTGCTCGGCCGGCGCATCACGGTCGACGAGTTCACGTACTTCAAGATCCGCTACCGGCTCCAGCGCGACATCGTCGGGCTGGGGCCGCTCGACCCGCTGATGCAGGACCCGGAGAACGAGGACATCCACGTCATCGGGCC
>CAZYYH010000140.1:0-5434 GCA_964651725.1 uncultured Halobacteriales archaeon
AGGAACACGTCCTCGCGGTCCACGTCCGCCGCCGCGATGCCGTCGCCGACCGCCGCCTCGTTGTCGTACGCCTGCGCAGTGTCGACGTGGCGGTAGCCCGTCTCCAGGGCCGTCCGCACGCTCTCGGCGCACTGGTCGGGATCCGTGTTCTGCCACGTTCCGAGACCCAGCATCGGCATCCCGTCCGCGCGCGGCGCTTCGAGTTCGGTCACGTTCGTACCGACGGGAGCGACGCGAAAAGGGGTTGTGGAATCGGACGAGGGCGCTCACCAGTCCGGAGCGAACGACGCGTCGCTGAGCCGCTTCTCCGCCTCGATGCCGTCGATGACCGCGAGGTCCTCGTCGTCCAGTTCGAGGTCGAGGCTCGCCCGGTTGTCGCGGACGTGCGCCGCGCTCGTCGCCTTCGGGATAGCGGTCACGCCCAACTCGTGCAGCCACGCGAGGCTCACCTGTGCGACGTTCGCGTCGTGTTTCTCCGCGACCTCCCGAAGTGCGGGCACGTCGAACACCTCGCCGTGCGCGAGCGGCGAGTACGCGACCGGCGTGACGCTGCGGTCGATGCAGTGCTCGCGGAGGTCCTCCTGGGGGAGCAGCGGGTGCAGCTCGACCTGATTGGCGACGATGGGGACCGGGCAGGCGTCGATCGCCTCGTCGAGGAGGCTGGGCGTGAAATTGCTCACGCCAACGTGCCGGATCGTGCCCTCGTCGTGGAGGCCGGCGAACGCACCCAGCGTCTCCTCGGGGTCGTAGGAGCCGGCGGGCCAGTGGACGTAGAGCAGGTCCACGTACTCCGTGCCGAGCCGCGCGAGGCTCGCACGCACGCCGGCTCTGACGGCGTCGGGTGCGAGGCCGTCGAACCAGAGCTTCGTCGCGAGGAACACGTCCTCGCGGTCCACGTCCGCCGCCGCTACACCCTGGCCGACGAACCCTTCGGTTCCGTACACCTGCGCGGTGTCGACGTGGCGGTAGCCCGCCTCCAGAGCGATCTGCACCGCCCGCGCGCACTGGTCGAGGTCGACGTTCTGCCATGTGCCGAGTCCGAGTCGGGGGATGTGAGTCGAGGACTGCACGTCCATGACTGGCTCCACTGGCGAGGTGTCATAGGTCTGTCGAACCCACCGGATCCGGCGGAACCGTCACTCCGCGAGCCGCTCCCGCGCGAACCGCGCGAGGAGCGGCAGGTCGCCCCCGTGCAGCAGGCTCGCTAACGCGCGCTTGCTCCCGGCGTTCGCCCGGCTCAGCGTGTCGTCGTCCAGCCGGTTCAGATCGCGCATGAGCGTGTCGTAGCGGTCGTTCGGCGCGAGGTAGAGGAGCTGTGTCATGAGCAGCCGCGACCGCAGCTTCGGCGCGACCCGCTCGTGCCAGAGGTCGGCGTACACCGACATCGTCTCGGCGGACGTGTCGGGCTCGCCGGTGAGGCAGGCGTCGGCGGTGATGGCGGCGGCGCGACCCGACTGCATGCACTTGTTGATTCCCTCGCCCCAGAGCGGGTCGATGGTCGGCACGGTGTCACCGATGGCCATGAAGCCGTCCGTGCAGAGCTGCCCCGGCATCTGGATGTGCGCGGAGCCGCGATGCTGCTTCCCCGCGATGCGCTCGGCGTCCGCGAACCGGGGGTCGCTGTCGATCCACTCCTGGAGGTAGCCGTCGACGGTCACCCCGTCGCGGGCGAACCGACGGTGGCTCTCGTTCTGGATGTAGCACAGCCCGACCTTCGCGGAGTCCGGGCCGGTGGTGAAGATCCACGCGTAGCCGCCGGGCGCGACGTCGTGGTCGAGCCGGAGCATCATCGAGTCGGTGAGGTCGGCGTAGCCGTCCACGTCCATCTCGACGCCCTCCATCTCGTACTCGATGCCGATGGCCTGGTTCTCCCGCTCCAGGTCGCTGACGCCGAGCGCCTTCGCCACCGGCGCAGCCGGTCCCGTCGCGTCCACCACGATATCCGCGTGCACCTCCTCGTCGCCCGCGTACCGCACGCCTACGGGGTCGCCGCCCTCCATCACGGGCTTCGAGACGCGCGAGTCGAACCGGTACTCCGCGCCGTCCTCGCGGCCCTCCGCGACCAGCCACCGCTTGAAGTCCGCGAACTCCAGGACCGCACCCGACTGCTCCTGCGTGAAATGCTCGTTCGGCGATTCGAGAACGACGCTGTCGGTGTAGTTCATCACCACGTCGTCGGGCACGCCGAAGGACGACATCATCGACGGGAACGTGCCCGCCGTCGACTTGTTGCTCTGCCGAGGGAACTCGTCCTCGGACTCCGCTTCGAGCACGACCACGTCGTAGCCACGCTTGGCGAGGTCCCGTGCGCACTGCGCGCCAGCCGGCCCCGCACCCGCGATCACCACGTCGTAGCGGTCGGTCATCGAGACCCGCCTCCCCGTCGACTCCATCCCGGTCGCTCGCCCCCGGCGTCGCCCGTGGACGCCGGCTCCCGGGTTCCGATGCTCATGTTACTCCGCTTTACCTGCCTCTATTACAAAAAAGGCGCGGGAACGCCCCCGAAACGCGTTTTCTCGGGGAGGACAGATTCCCGGGTTCACTCGCCGGCCGGTGCCGACGAGGAGCCGTGGCCCGCGGTCGACACCGCCTTCGTCTCGCCCATGCTCCGGTGCTCGACGGTGACGCGGTCGGGGATGCCGTCGAGCGCCAGCGTCGCCTCGTAGTCGAGCATGCCGACGCACTGCACACCCCCGGCGTCCTCGTCGGGTTCGGTCGCCGCCACCGTCACCGTCAGCGCCGCCTTCTCCGTCTCGTGCGACCACTCGACGCCCGCTATCTCCAGGCCGTAGTCCGGCGACGACACCCGGATCGAGCCCGAGATACCGACGGACGACTCCTCGAACGTCGGCGTCGCCTCCTCGGCGTCGCTCTCGCTCGCACACTGGCTGTCGGTCACGCGGATCTCCCCGTCGCGCACCGACGTGGGGCAGCCCATCGCCGTCGAGATCATCTCCGACTCCACGTCGCCGTCCGCGGTGACGGTGACGTTCGTCGTGGAGCTGTTGCAGTCGAAGTACGACCGGTCCACGTCCACCGTCCCGACCGTCTCGCCGTCGACAGCGACCGACACCTGATGCTCCGCCGGACGCAGCAGCTTCAGCCGCACCCAGCCATGCGCCGGGAACTCCCACGACCGGCGCTCCGACGTCGAACTGTCGTCGCTCCGGCGCACGTGCACCTCCATCGTCCGCGGCTCGTCCGCCGCGTTCGTCACCGTCACGGCGTGCGGCTCGTTGTTCTCCGGGTCGAGCACGCCGTCGCGGCTGCCGACCTGCATCGTCTCGAACGGCTCGTCGGGGCGGTCCGGCGTCGTGGTCGTCGAGTCGGTCCGCGTCCGGGTCGTCGTGGTCGTCCGGGTTGTTCTCTCGGCGGGGCTGCCGGAGCCGCCGGCGAGACAGCCTGCCATCGATCCGACCGCAGCCAGGGCGGCCGTTCGCTGAAGGAGGGCTCGTCGCTGCATACCTGCCCGTCCGTCCGCCGGAACTAAACGCCTTCTGGAGGGTGAAACGCGGATTTGACCGGTCGGGGTGGTCTACGACCGAACCCAGGCTCACCGATCACCCGGGCTAGCCCAGCACCCGCGAGGGAGCGCAGCGACCGAGCGGCCCGACGAGCGACTACCGCGCGAACGTAGCGAGCGCAGCAGGAGTGGCGAGGGACCGAAAGTCCCTCGGACCACGTGAGCGGGCCTCCGGCCCGCGAACGGACGAGGAGCGGTTTTTGGTGCCGCTTTTTGCCAGGGAGCGAGCGAACGAAGTGAGCGAGCGACCGCAGCAAAAAGGGGCCTTAGTAGAACTCGCGCACGAGGTCCATCGCACCCTCGGGCGCGCCGTCCGGAATCGCTGCCATGTTCTGGTCGAGGCCGTGGGCCTGCTCGTAGGAGACGGAGTCGGGGTCCTGGTAGAGGACGCCCATGTACTCCTTGCTGGCGTCGAGGATTCGCTCTTTCGCCTGGTCGTAGTCGGTGGGGTCGAAGCCGTCGTCGTCGGCGAGGTCGACGAGGCTGTCGCGGAAGTAGTCGTAGGTGTCGACGTCGTTGAAGGTGACGCAGGGACTGAAGGTGTTGACGAGCGAGAAGCCGTCGTGCTCGATGGCTTCCTCGATGATCTCGGTGTGGCGGAGCGCGTCGGAGGCGAAGGACTGCGCTATGAACGAGCCGCCGGAGGCGAGCGCGAGCGCGAGCGGGTTGACCGGGGGCTGCTGTGGGCCCTCGGGCGTGGTGCTCGTCTCGAAGTCCTCGCGGCTGGTCGGGGAGGCCTGGCCCTTGGTGAGGCCGTAGATGCGGTTGTCCATGACGACGTACGTCATGTCGACGTTCCGGCGGACGGCGTGGACGAAGTGGCCCGCGCCGATGGAGTAGCCGTCGCCGTCGCCGCCCGCGACCATCACTTCGAGGTCGGGGTTCGCCATCTTGACGCCGGTGCCGACGGGGAGCGCGCGGCCGTGGACGCCGTGAAGCGCGTACGACCGCATGTACGTGCCGATCTTCCCGGAGCAGCCGATGCCGGCGACGACGAACGTCTCGTCGGGCGAGTTGCCGGTGTTGGCGAGAGCTTTCATCATGCCGTTCATCGTGCCGAAGTCGCCACAGCCCGGACACCACGTCGGCTGTTTGTCTGATTTGAAGTCGGTGAATCGGATCTCTGAACTCACGTTCGCACCTCCACTGGCTCCGCCTCGATTTTCGTCGCTATCTCGGCGGCGAGTTCGTCCGCGTCGTAGCGGACGCCGTCGTACTTCGTGACGCGCTCGACGCGCGTCAGCGTGTCGTGTTCGACCAGATCGGCGAACTGGCCGGTCGCGTTGCACTCGACGACGACGACCTGGTCGGCGGCCGCCACGTCGTCGGTGAGGTCGGGCCGCGGCAGGAGGTACGGGACGGAGACGAACCGGACGGAGATGCCGTCGGCTTCGAGGAGGTCGAGGGCTTCGCACATCGCGCCCTCGTTCGACCCCCAGGAGACGACGAGCGTGTCGGCGTCGGAATCGCCGAACTCGCGGTAGCTCCAGTCCTCCTCGCGCTCGGCGGTCTCCATCTTCCGCGTGCGCTTGTCCACCTGCTCGACGCGCACGTCGGTGTCCTCGGTGCGGCGGCCGAGTTCGTTGTGCTCCAGGCCGGTGGTCATGTGGACGCCGCCCTCGGTCCCGGGGAGTGCGCGCGGGCTGACGCCGTCCGCGGTGACGGCGTGGGGTTTGAACTGCTCCGTCTCGTTCTGCCACGCCGAGATCTCGGACTCGTCCACGACCTTCCCGCGGTCGACCTCGACTTCGTCCATGTCGAACTCGCTCGGCTCGTAGGTCTGCTCGGTGACGGCGAGCGAGAGGTCGGCGGTGAGGTACACCGGCACCTGGTACTTCTCCGCGAGGTTGAACGCTTCGACGGTCTTGTGGAAGCACTCCGCGACCGTCGTCGGCGCGACGACCATGCGCT
>CAZYYH010000141.1:0-5382 GCA_964651725.1 uncultured Halobacteriales archaeon
CGTCGCTATCGGCTGCCCGATTACTACTGCACTGCTGCTTGCTGGAAGCCCCTGGTCCGCTCCGGGAAGCCGGGCGACGCAAGCACCGGAACGAGGGAGCGAAGCGACCGAGTGAGGAGCGCAGCGAGCCCCGCGACCGGAGCGGACCAGGGGCTTCCAGCAAGCAGCAGTGCAGTAGTAATCGGGTAGCCGATAGCGACGACCGGGCCCACCCGCGTTCGATGCCCGCCCTGCCTGCGCTACCGTTTGGGTCACGACTGATTCAGTCCTGACTGACACAGTCGTCACTAGAACGATTGACGCGTCTCGCACGCTGATTCCGCTGGATCACTGCCGTCGGTCCGAACGGTTCCATCCACATCGACCGAACCCCTACGGTCCTACGCGCCGAAGTCGAACGACAGAGATGACGCTCGCCATCGACCGACTGGCGGCGGGGCGGACGAACTCGACGGCGGTAATCGACGATTCGGCAGGGGTGACGCTGACGTACCCGGAGCTGGCGGCGCGGGTGGCGGAGATGGCGGGGCGGCTGGCGGGACTCGGGATCGAGACCGACGACACGGTCGCACTCGTCGCCCGCAACCGGGTGGAGACGCTGCTGGGGGTGTTCGCGGCGCGGCGGCTGGGGGCGGCGCTCGCGCCGGTGTCGCCGCGGCTCGGCCACGGCGGCGTGGATTCGGCGTTGGCGGCACTCGACCCGGCGGTGGTGCTCCACGAGGCGGCGGCGCGCGACCTGGTGCGGGGACGAGACGACGCGGTGAGCTTCGACGACCTCGGGGGCGTGGAGCCGGCTGACGCGGACGAACCGATGGATGGCAGCGAGTCACTACTCTACGTCCACGACGACGAGGGCGAACGTGCGGCGGGGTTCTCGGCGGCGGCGGTCGAGTGGAACTGCGCGTCGGTGGCGACGGCGTGGGGGCTGGGGCGCACCGACACCACCGTCCAGATGCGACATCCGGCGACGCCACCGGGGCTGCTCCAGTCGGCGCTCCCCGTGCTCTACGCGGGCGGGACGCTCGTGGTGCATCGCGCGTTCGACCCGCCGGACGTGCTCGGCGAGGTGGAGTCGTTCGGCGCGACGTACCTCGTGGCGTCCGGGAAGGAACTCCGGGAACTCGCGGGCCATCCCGACTTCGAGGACGCGGACCGCTCGACGCTGGCGTGGGTAGCGACGGCGGACGACGTGGACACCGATATCCGCACGGCGTTCGACGCGCCGACGGTGCGGACGTGGGGCGACTGGCGGACGGGACCGAACGCGCTCCACGCGCCGCCGCGCGCGGAGGGGGCGGTGCCGTTCCCGGACGCCGACGTGCGACTGGTGGATTCGGACGACGGCGACGGCGCGATCGTCGACGCGGGCGAGATCGCGGTCGGCGGCCGGACGGTCCCGACGGCGGGCGTCGGCTGGGAGCCGCCGGAGGGCGGCCGAGTGCGGACGGGGTGGCGGGCGCGCCCCCGCGACGGCGAGTTCGAGATGGAGTGACCGGCAGATGCCCGCGCTGGCGAAACGCCTTTCTTCGCGGGCAGTCAGGTATCCTCCAATGAGTCGGCTGCGACTGGCGTTCCTCGACGCCTCCCATCGATCCGCCCACACCCCCCGCAACTTCCGCCGCGAGCTAGACGCGGACCTGGAACAGTTCGACGCGAGCGCGGGCGAGGTGCCGCCGAGCTTCGACTACGACGGCGTCGTGGTGTCGGGGTCGCGCGCCTCCGTCTACGCGGACGAGCCGTGGATAGCGACGCTGAAGGAGTGGGTGGGCGACGCCATCGACCGCGGGCTGCCCGTCCTCGGCGTCTGCTTCGGCCACCAGCTCGTCGCGGCCGTGCTCGGCGGCGAGGTCGCTGCCATGGGCGAGTACGAGATCGGCTACCGCGAGGTCGAGCACGCGGGCGACGACCGGCTGTTCGACGGCGTGCCCGAGCGGTTCACGGTGTTCACGACGCACTCGGACGCGGTCGTCGAGCTACCGCCGGGCGCGGAGCGGACGGCGGAGAACGAGTACGGCGTCCACGCCTTCCGGAAGGGCCACGCGTTCGGCGTGCAGTTCCACCCCGAGTACGACCGGTCCACCGCCGAGGAGGTGACGCGCGGCAAGGACCTCGACGACGGGACGCTGACCCGCGTCCTCGACGCCATCACGGACGAGAACTACCGCGCGGCGTGCGAGGCCAAGCGAGTGTTCGAGAACTACACCGACTACGTCCGCGAGGTGCGGGCGGAGCCGACGGTCGCGGACTGAGACTCGTCACCGCGAGCTTTATCGGCCGGCCGCGAGACGCGCCGGTATGCCCTCCCCGAGAACCCTGCCCGCCGACCCGTTCACGCGCGTCCCGTCCGGCGACCGGAGGCGGTGACCGTGGTCGCGTTCGAGCGCCTCGTGAGCGACGCCTGGAGCAGGGTGGACCACCGGCTCGCGGCCGTCCCGGTCCTCACCGCCCTCCTCCAGTTCGACAAGGTAGAGCGCGTGGTCGGCTTCCGCGGCGGCCACTTCGGCGTCACGTTCCGGTTTCCGACGCCGGTGACGGACGCGTGGACGTTCGTGGGCCTGCCGAACCAGGGCGGCGGCGTGAACGTCACCGGCCCGCTCCCCCTGCTCGCCGCGCTGGTCGCCGTCCGCGCCGCGCTCGCCGCCGGCTACCTCGGGAGCGTCCACCGGTCGCTGAGCGGCCGCGACCTCGATTTCGTCGGCTCCATCCAGCGCTACGGTCCGTCGATCCTCGGCTACCAGGTGCTCGTGTTCGCTGTCGGGCTGCTCGGCGTCGCGCTCGCCGTCGGCGGCCTTCGCGGCGCGGGCGCGCTCGTGCTCCTCCTCGGCCTGCCCGCGTACGTCGTGCTCGGCTACCTGTTCTTCGCCACGCCGTACCTCGTCGTCGCGCGTGACCTCGCGCTCGGCGACGCGCTCGCGCGGAGCTACAGGCTCGCGACTTCGCCGCTCGCTCAGTCCGAGGCGCAGAGCCCCTCGCGGGCCGCGGCTGCTGGCGGCGACTACCTCGACTTCGCGTGGAAGTACCTCGTCGCCGTCGCGCTCGCGTCGCTCGCTGGCACCGCACTCGTCGTGAACGGCGGGATGTCGGGCGTCCTCGCGGGCGCAGTTCTCGCCGCGCCGGTCGGGCTGGCGCTCGACGCCGCGACGATGGCGTTCCTCGACGGCTACGACGCCCTGTAGTTCTCGACGCCGGGCACCGCGCGGTCCACGCCGACGAGCGCGACGATGGCGGCGACGACGATCCCGCCGTCGACGGGCGCGGCGAGCAGGCCGAGCGCGACGATGAGCGTCGTCGCGCACGCCGGCGCGTGCCGGAGGTCGGTGACGAGCATGCCGAGCGTCGTCAGCGCGACCGACGCGACGGCGCTCGCGGCGAGCCGGAGCGCGGCGACGGAGCCGGCGGGCGGCAACCGCGTGGCGACCAGCCCCGACGCGAGGAGGTGGTACGCGAGCAGGCCCGCGAGGACGCCGACGACGTGCCCGCCGACGACCCGGCGGTGCTGGTTCGTGGCCGCCGAGGGCGACACCGCGAGCGCGTACGCCGACGGTCCGAGGCTCGGGAACAGGAAGGGCAGCCCCGTCGCCCACGCCACCGTACCGAGGACCGCGAGCAGCAGGCTGGCACGGCTCGTTACCAGCAGCGCGTCGCGCATGGTCGCAGTCGTGGGGCGGCGCACAAAACCCCGGCGTTATCGGTTCCGAATCTGCCGGGGAGTCGGAGCGCAACGCGGGACCGACCGCGGAGAGCGGGGCGGGACGCCCGCGCCGCGTCGAGTTCGCGGTCGAAGCTACCGGTCGCGCTCGTACCGCATCGTCCGGTACGTCACCGTCTCGCCGTCGAAGACCTCCACGTCGCGGTCGTGGAGTTCGAAGCCGCACGTCTCGTAGAACGGGACCAGCCCCTCCCGGCAGTGGAGCGCGAGGTCCACGTCCCGGAGGTCGGGGTGGTCGAGGACCGCGTCCATCGCGCGGCGGCCGAGCCCTTCGCCGCGCCGCGACTCCGCGACGATCACGTCGTACACCATCGCCTGGAACCGGTAGTCGGTCAGCACCCGCGCCGACGCGACGAGGGAGCCGGTGTCGGCGTCCCGGACGCCGACGACCTCGTCGGAGTTCTCGATGACTGCGCGGACCTCCTCGTGGCTGCGCTCTCCCCACGCCGGATGCGGATCGTAGAGCGAGCGGAGTTCGTCCGCGGCGTCGGGCGTCAGGTAGTACTCCGTCTCCAGCGCCATGCCGTGGAACGACAGGTCACGAGCCGTTAACGTTTGGGAGTCGGGACGTTGCGGGATCAGTAGGTCCGACTCGTCGGGGCGTCCCCGACCACCGTCTCCGCCACGTCGAGTCCGGGCCGGTCGATGGCCTGCTCCATGTGGTCGGCCTCGACGGACGCCGCACCGTCCGCCATCCGGAGGTGCTGAGCCAGCGCGAGAACGCGCACGAGTCGTCCCGGTCCGGCACGTACACCTCGTAGTCCTCGGTGGAGCACTGTGGAGCGGGACCGGGTAGTCAGACACCGACGGGTACCGGTTCCGGGAGTTCACGTCAGCGTGATTCCGAGGATGTCCCGTGCCTGCTCCGGGGTGGCGATCTCGCGGCCGAGGATCTCGCAGAGCTGGACGACCTTCCGAACGCAGTCGACGTTGTGCTGGATCACCTCGTCCCTGTGCGGGTACATCCAGTAGTAGTCCTCGATGCCGACTCGGACGTAATCGACGCCTCGCAGGATGGCCTCGACGGTGATCGGGAGCCAGTTCCGGCCGCCGGAGCACACCCCGATGACGGTGTCGTCGGGGAACCGCTGTTTCGTGCCCTGGAGCCCGCTTATCATCTCGAAGGGCATCCAGGGGTCCTGGTCGAGCGGCCACCCGAACGGGTGGCCCATGTCGTGGAACACGCAGAGCGGCTCCTCGTCCATACGTCCGGTGCGTTCGAGGTCGCGGCGCAGCTTCCGGGTGTCGTACTCGCTCCGGACCTTGTGGATGGGTTTGATGTCGTGCTCGCGGTAGAACTCCACGCCCTCCGCCATCCGCTCCGTGTACCGCTTCGGGTAGGAGTCGAACGGCGGCCAGAGCACGACGCTCGCCTGGATGTACCGGTTGCTGCCGTCCGCCGCCGCCAGCTTCTCCTCCGCCATCTCCACGTAGTCGATGCTGTCGTCGTCCGTGAGCTGCCAGGAGTGCTGGACCGTCACAGCGTCGGTCTCCGCGAAGACGCGGTCGTAGATGTCCGCGAGCAGGCCGACGTCGTCCGTCCCCAGGCAGTCCTCTGGATCGCGGGGATGCACGTGCGTCGCCGCACACCCCTCCTCGATGGCGTCGACGAGCGTCCGCGCCTGGTCCTCGATGGAGCACGGCACCGCGGGATACCGGGTGTCGCCCGCCTC
>CAZYYH010000142.1:0-5367 GCA_964651725.1 uncultured Halobacteriales archaeon
TCCATGTGCAGCCCTTCCTCGTACACGTCGTGGCCGTGCTCCAGATGCGGCTGGTGGTCGAACCGGGCGACCGCCCGCCACTCGCCGTCCGCCCACGGTCGCGGGTTGTGCTCCAGCTGTGGGACGAACCGCGAGACGACACCAGGTTGCCCACCGAACCGGACCCGGATTCGCGCGTGGTAGTCGACGCGCTCGACGTACTCCTGCATGCGTTCGAGGTGGGCAGGTTTCGTCCCGTTCTCGTACTTCAAGTTACGCGACGAACGGTGCCGCTGGCTTTTTCTCGCGGCGCGCGTAGTTCGAGGCATGAGCGACGCGGACGCCGACCTCGACGCGCTGCTCGACCGGGTGGGGTTCGACGCGGAGGAGAGCGTGCTGACGCGTCGGCAGGCGGAGGTGCTGGCGCTCCGCGAGCGCGAGGTGTCGCAGGCGGACATCGCCGAGCGACTGGGCACGTCGCGCGCGAACGTGTCGAGCGTGGAGTCGAGCGCGCGCTCGAACGTCGAGAAGGCGCGGGAGACGGTGGCGTTCGCGGAGGCGCTCCACGCGCCGGTGCAGGTGGCGGTGGAGTCCGGCACGGACCTCTACGACGTGCCGGACCTCGTGTACGAGGCGTGCGACGGCGCGGGCGTGAAGGTGCCCCAGTCCGCGCCGGAACTCATGAAGCTGGTGAGCGACGCGGCGGGCGACGCGGTGTCGGGCCGGGAGGTGCGCGCGCCGCTGCTCGTCGGGGTGACGACGGACGGCGAGGTTCGGGTGCGGAGCCATCCGGAGTGAGCGAACACGAGTTATCGAGGTGGTGTTCGGAGTAGGGTGACAGTCGGCGGTGGCGCGAGACGCGAACGGCTGCGGCCCGAGCGGAGCGAGGGCCATGCCGTGAGCGCCCGTGCGAGGGGCGAGGCATGACGCGACCCGAGAGCGAGGGCCGAGTCGACCGGGGTGGACGTGGCTGGGTTTCATGTTGGAACAGTAGCTACCCGGTTCCCGTTTGGGCTCGCACTTGTGGTGCTGGTCGAACGGGTGGGGTTAGCGAAACCTGGCAACGTGGGGACCGCACCACACCCTCCCCAACCGACTGTGCTCCTCACTCACTTCGTTCGTTGCGGTGCTCGCGGGTCGTACCTCCCCGCTCGCACAGGAGGTGGCGCTCCCTCCGGTCACGCCACCCAGTCCTCGTCCCTCGCGCGAGGTCGGGTTCACGGCTCACTCCGTTCGCCGTTCACCACGACCCGCGCGCCGACGCCCCAGTTCCGATTGGTAGGTGGAATCCGAACCCGAGCGGGTTGCCGGTCGGGTAGCTTATTTGTCGGCCGCCTGCCTACGCGCTGGTATGGACCTGGGACTGGAGGGCGAGACGGCGATCGTGACGGCGAGTTCGAGCGGGCTGGGGAAGGCGTCGGCGACGGCGCTGGCGCGCGAGGGCGCGAACGTCGTCATCTGCAGCCGGAGCATCGACCGCCTGGAGGACGCGAAGACGGACGTCGAGGAGGGGGCGTCGGGCGAGGTGTACCCGGTCGAGGCGGACATCACGGACCCCGACGACGTGTCGGCGCTGGTGGACGCGACGGTCGAGGAGTTCGGCGGCGTCGACCACCTGGTCACGTCGGCGGGCGGGGTGCCGAGCGGGCAGTTCCTCGACATGACGGAGCGCGAGTGGTACGAGGCGTACGACATGCTGGTGATGAGCGTGGTGTGGCTGGCGCAGGAAGCCCACCCGCACCTGGTGGAGAGCGACGCGGGCACGGTCACGTCGATCACGTCGACGAGCGTGCGGGAGGCCATCGACGGGCTGGTGCTGTCGAACGCGGTCCGGCGCGGGGTCATCGGCCTGGTGAAGACGCTGGCGCGGGAGTGGGCACCCGAGGTGCGGGCGAACGCGGTGCTGCCGGGCGCACACGAGACGCCCCGCATCGAGGAACTCGTGGAGGCGTCCGTGGAGCGCGGCGAGTTCGACAGCTACGAGGAGGGCGTGGCAGCCTGGGCTGATGACATCCCGCTCGGCCGCGTCGGCGACCCGATGGAACTCGGCGACGCGGTGTCGTTCCTGGCGAGCGACCGCGCGAGCTTCGTGAACGGCGCGGCGCTCCCGGTCGACGGCGGGCGACTCCGGAGCTGAGCGACCGGCCGGGGCACCGACGCACGTAACCAGTAGGTTTTTGACGATTGTTTCCCATGTACCTGCCGGCTATGAACGTGGGCGGGGGACCCGGTCGAGGCAGGGCGAGTCGGCGGCACGAGAGGGGTGTCGAACCCGGAGAGTGCGTGGACGATCCGGCGGCGTGGCGGGGGTGTGCTCGGGAGAGCCGGCGGACGGCCATGGAGGGTGGGTCATGAGCGAGACGGCACGCCGTCCGCACTGCCGGAGCCATCCGAGCCGGGACGGCGTCGAGATAATCGACCCCATCGACAGCGCGCGGTTCGCGCTGTTCACGCCGGAGCCGGTGACGCCGACGGAGATCGACGCGGACGCGTTCCGCGTCCCCGTGGACGTCGCCGCGGCGGTGGAGACGCGGTCGGTGACCGTCCCGAAGCACGGGAGCGTCGTCGTTCGGACCGACGACGGCGACATGGTCGCGGACACTGCGGACGGCGGCGACCGGTCGCTGCCGCCGGGCGCGTACAGCCTGGAGGTGACGACCGCGCCGATGAAGCTGTACCTCGGCGTGGAGAGTGCGGTCGAGATCGCGCACGCCGACCACGGCGTCGAACTCGCGTTCGGCGTGACCGCCACGCTCCGGCTCGGCGCGCGGTCGTTCCACGAGCAGCCCGCGAGCACCGTCACGACGACCGACGACCCCCGGGACGTGATGCGTGCGGTGTCGCTGTTCTCCTCCGCGCTGAAGACCACGAGTCCCGAGCGCACGTTCCCGACGCTCCGCGGCTTCCCGCCGCTCGTCGAGGTCGGGGACGAGTTCGACGCGCCCGACGGCCTGGAGCGGCCCGCGACCGGCGTCCGGCTGGTGCTCCCGCCCGACCTGGAGTACGTCTACCCCGCGTCCACCCTCGCCTTCTTCCTCGGTGCTGACGTAGTGCCGGGCGACGACCCCCGGCTGGTCGTGGGCGAGACCGTCCACCCGCTGCCGGCGGGCGACGGCTTCGAGCGAGCGGTCCACCGCGCGCTGAAGCAGACGTTCACGCTCGACTGCGTCGCGCGCACCGAGGGCTTCTACGAGGTCGACCTCCACGAGCGCCGCGAGCTGGAGTCGCGCGTCGACCTCGACTTCGCCGACTGCTACGACCGGCCGCTCGCCGAGCGGGTGGCGGCGTACCTCGACGAGCCTTGGGCGGCAGTCGAGCCGTGCGTGCCGACGTGGAACCTCACGACGGACGTGCGACCGGACACCGCACACGTCGAGGCGCTCCCGTACCTCGTGGACGACCTCTCGCTCGTGCGGTGTCCCGACCGCAGTCGGGGGAGCGTCGCGCCGACGCCGAAGGCCGTCGCCGACTTCTATCGCGGGGGCGACGACGACTTCCTCCGGAGCGCCGCCACGGGCGAGTTCACGCGCAACGCGGGCCGCCACGCCGAGGCGTCCGGCCCCGGCGAGGTGTTCCAGCCGGCCCCAGCGGACGCCGTCGAGCACGCGTGGGTCGGCGACGGCTACCCGCTCGGCGCGAACAAGCTGACGCTCCCCGGCCTCCGCCGCGGCGTCGAGTGGACGCCGAGCGAGGACCACCGCATCGGCGTGCGCGTCGTCTGCAACGACGAGCAGATGCGCGAGGAGGACGCCGTCTCCGAGTTCTACGGCGTCCGCGACCTCATCGAGTTCGACGTCGGCGTCGACTACGACCTCTCCACCGCGGAGCTACGCGAACTGCTCGCCGAGGAGACCGACTTCCTCCACTACATCGGCCACGTCGACGACCGTGGCTTCCAGTGCGCCGACGGCTTCCTCGACGCCCACACCCTCGACGACGTCGGCGTGCGCGCGTTCCTCCTGAACGCGTGCTCGTCGTACGAGCAGGGCGAGGCGCTCGTCGAGCGCGGCTCGCTCGGCGGCGTCGTCACGCTCTCCGACGTCGCCAACAGCGTCGCCACCAGCCTCGGCCGGCCGATGGCGAAGCTGCTGAACTGCGGGTTCCCGCTCCGGTCCGCGCTCTCCGTCGCCCAGGACCACGTCCTCACCGGCGGGCGCTACGTCACCATCGGCGATGGCGGCGTGACGCTGTGTCAGGCGGAGAGCGGGGTGCCGAAGGTGGCCCGACTGGAACCACAGGGCGACGCCATCGAAGTTCTGTTCCAGCACTACTGGACCCGGACGTACGGCCTCGGAACACAGACGATACACACGTTCACGGACTCGAACCTTCGGTACCTTTCGACGGAAACACCGGAGATACGGGTTGAGCAGGGGAATATCGAGAGACTACTGAATCTGGAGCTGTTACCGGTGAAGGTTGGTTCCGACCTCAGGTGGAGCGATTCGCTCCGTGCCGATGACCTACAGACCTAGGGGCCATTCTCGGCTGCGCCGACGTTCGCCGCCACCTGCCCGGCTTGCGCCGCGAGTACCGTGAGCGTGAAGAGGACGCCGATCATTCGCGGGTTCTCTGCGAGGTACGTCTGGATTCGATCCCGTGACATGGTACGATTACCAATGACGACTACTGGATAGTTGATTTTTCCTTTTTTGTTCACTTATCAAAAGATAAGAGTGTGGGAGGAAGTCTCGGTAAATTATCAGGGAATCTTCCGGAAGAATCGAGTGTCAGCGTGGAGTTCTACCTCACGTCCGAACTCTCTTTAAAGCACTGGCCCTACCGAGAGCCGTGACGGACGACGGACGCGCGACGCATCGGCCGGCGCGCACCGTGCTCTCGTGGAGCGGCGGCAAGGACGCGAGCGTCGCGCTCGCCGCACTCCGGGCACGCGACGACATCGGCGTCGTCGAACTCCTCACCACCGTCCGCGCCGACAATCGGCGCGTCTCCATGCACGGCGTCCGGCGCGCGCTCGTCCAGCGCCAGGCCGACGCCGTCGAACTGCCGCTCCGCGTCGTCTACCTCCCCGCCGACGCCTCGAACGACGAGTACGAATCCGCGATGGCGGAGGTGCACGCCGACTACGACGCCCGGGGAATCGACCGCGTCGCGTTCGCCGACCTCTTCCTCGAATCCGTCCGCGAGTACCGCGAGCGCCAGCTCGAGGACACCGCACTCGACGGCTGGTGGCCCATCTGGGGCCGCGACACCAGCGGGGTCGCCCGCGAGTTCATCGACGCCGGCTTCCGCGCCACCGTCGTCTGCGTCGACGGCAGCGCGCTCGACGCGTCGTTCGTCGGCCGCGAGTTCGACCGCGCCTTCCTCCGCGACCTCCCCGACGGCGTCGACCCCTGCGGCGAGAACGGCGAGTTCCACACGTTCGTC
>CAZYYH010000143.1:0-5346 GCA_964651725.1 uncultured Halobacteriales archaeon
GCGTTCGACTCGAACACCACGAGGACCTCCTGGAGGTCGGTGGTGGACGTGTCGATCGCGTCGTCTATCGTCGGGCCGGCGGCCGCGGCCGGGGCCGCGGGGAGCGCGGCGGCCGCGCCGAGCGCGCCGGTTGCCTTGAGCACTGTGCGTCGCGTGAGTCGATTGGTATCGCGTGGCATGGTTCGTGCGTGGTCGTCGTCCGCTGGTTCGTCGGCGATGCGAGGAGGGACGGTGGGACGGTGCAGGGAGCAGTGGCCGGACGGCTACGTGCTCTGCCCGAGCACGACGTTGGTGTCGCTGGTGCCGGCGAGCTGGACCCAGGTGTCGCCGTCCGCGGAGACCTCCACGGGGCCGAACGCGTACTCGCCCGAGTTCTCCAGCGTGGACGGAGCCTCGGCGAAGTAGGTGCCGGAGACCGACTCGGCGTTGCCGTCGAGGTAGACGTACTGCACGTCGCCGGCCTGCTCGACGCGACTCACGTCGCCGCTGAAGTCGGTGAGCACCGTCCACGCCGAGGGCACCACGTCGCGCACCCGGACGGCCTCGCTCGACTCGACCGCGAGGTCCACCTGATTCGTCTGCCCGCCCGTGAACACGGAGCCGTCGTCGCTCCGGCTGCCGGTCGCGTGGAAGCCCTGGAGCGTCTCGACGCCGAGGTCGAAGTGGGCCTGCACGTCGTGGCCGTTGACGACGCCGGGGACGTTGACGAGCTTGGCGACGACGTAGAACGTGCCGCCGTCGGGCGTGGTGAAGGAGACGGAGCCGGAGCCCTGGAGCGCCTGCGTCCGGGCGATCACGTTCGGCTCGCCGTGCGCGGCCGGGTTCGCGGCGTCGTAGACGAACAGGTCGAGATGCGGGCTGCCCTTCGTCGCGCCCGCGTTCCCGCCGGCGTAGTGGCTGAAGGACACCGACACCTCGTAGGTGCCCGGCTCCACGTCCACGTAGCCGGCGGCGGCGCGCTCGTCGTCGGGAACGTTCAGGCCGACGACCTCCGACGACGCGCCGGAGAGTTCGCGGGTGGCGGCGTCGACGGCCGCGCCCGGGTTCGCCCGCCCGAAGCCCTCGTAGGGGTCGCGCGCCCCGAAGTCGTACGTCGGGACGTGCGCCCGGTGGTACGGCGCGGCGGTGAGCGCCGTCTCGGTCGCGGTGGCGAGCACGGCCTGCTTCAGCCGGAGCACGTCGTCGAGGCCGGCGTCCGCCGGCTCGGGCAGTCGGATGCTGGCCGGCGCGTCGTCGCTCTCCATCGCCTCCGCGACGAGGCCGGAGATGCCCGTGACGTACGGCGCGGCCATGCTCGTCCCGGCCTTCCCCGTGTAGTCGCGGATCGGCTCCTGGTCGCCCTCGGCGGTGCCCGCCGCGCCCGCCTCGGCGGCGCGCGCGAGGTCGGTGAGCGAGCCGCCGGGCGCGGTCACGTCCGGCTTCCGGTAGACCGTGTCGCCGTCCTCGTCGTAGCCCGCGAGGCCGCCGGAGGAGTAGGAGGCGATGCCGTCGAGGGGGCCGGTGGCGACGACGGAGATCGTCTCGTCGGCGATGCCGGGCGCGCCGTTGCCGTTCGCGGGCGTCGCGGCGTTGCCCGCGGCCGCCGACACCAGGATGCCCGCCGAGGAGATGTCCTTCACGAGACTCGGGTCCTCAGCGAGCAGGCCGCCGGCCGCGCCGAGCGGCGCGCCGCCGACGTAGCCCCACGACATGTTGACCGCGCGGACGTTGAACGCACCGGCGAACTCGTCGGCGTACCGCGCGAGGTCGGCGGTCGCGCCGCCGAGCCCCTGGAGGCCGACGACGGACGAGTTGGGCGCGAGGCCGGCGTGGACCGACTCGTCGCCCGAGTCGAGGCGGTCGCCGACCGTCTCGCCCTCCCCGAGGAACGCGCCGACCTGCACCTCGTCGACGGTCGCCGCTGTGGCGAGTTCGCCGTCGATGGCTCGGACGTACACCGCGTACGTCGCCGTTCCGGAGCCGTGGACGGTGTGGGCCTCGACGACGTTGTTGTCCCACGTGCTCGCGTCCGAGGTGGCCGTCGAGGCGGCGAGCTGCTGGCCGTCCGGCCCCTCGATGACGAGTTCGATTCCGGTGCCGTACGCCGACGCGTAGACGCCGGTGCCGGCGTCGGCCTCGACCCGGTAGTCGAGGACCTCGCCGAGCACGAGCGTCGTCTGCGGGCTGTCCCGCGTGACGGTGTCGGGGTCGAGCGCGCTCGCCCGCCCGGAGCCCGCCATGATGGACGAGCAGTGGGTGCCGTGGCCGTTGGGGTCGCGCGGCGCGTCCCACCGGCCGTACCGGCTGCCCGGGTCGTACCAGCCGACGACCTTCGGCGCGTCGGGGTCCGCGGGGTCGATGCCCGCCGTCGGGTCGCCGTCGTACTCCACTATGGTCCCCTCGTAGCGGTAGTAGTCCGCCGCGATCTCGTAGTCGGCGGTGGCGTTCACGTACGTCTCCACGACGAACGCGTACGCCGCGCCGCCCTCGACGTTCACCGTGAGCGTCTCGGGGTTGTTCGCGGTCGCGGCAGTGGCGACGCGCTCGCCGTCGGCGTCCTCGACGTAGAACTCGAGATCCTCGCCGACCGACGTACCCTCGGCGGAGAGGTTGTCGGGGCTCCACGAGAGCGTCGCCGAAACCTCGTCCGCGCCGTCGGGCGCGACGAACGCGTGGCGCTGCGTCGCGGGCGTGGCGAACGTCCCCGGACCGATGGTCCCCGAGAACGATTCGCCGGCGTCGAGTTCGACCCGCTGGAGGTCGGTCTCCGCGTCGTCCACGAGCGTCAGTTCGCCGTCGAGCGTGACGGCGCGCACGCCGTTCCAGGGTCCAGTATCGGGGTGGCGTGCGTCCACGCCCGTGTCCGTCAATGCGACCGCGCGGTCGGCGCGACCCCGGTAGCCGCGCTCCCACGCGTGCATTGCCTCGCGCGTCCGCCAGTTGTAGAAGCGGGGATCCGGGGCGTCGCCCGCGGCCGCCGCGCCGGTTCCGCCCGCGCCGAGCAGCCCTGTCCCGGCGAGCGCGCCGGTCGCCAGTACGAACGACCGCCGCGACACACCGTCGTCCGAGTCGCTGTCACCAGTTGTCATGGATTCGAGTCCAGTTACGTGCTGTGTTGTTACCGGAAAAGCGATTGTGACAAACCCGTCCAAACGTCCGGCAGCGGTCCGGACAGGGCTGTTCATCGATGGGTCTCGACGTACGTCGAGACCGCGCTCCGCCCTCGTCCCCGCGAACGCCGCCGCCGGTCTCCGAAGCACCTATCACCACCAACCTGCAAGTAACGAACAACCACGAGTAGGGGACTGGGATGAACTGGCCGACCCGGCGACGCTGGGCGGTGCTTGCCGTAGTGGCCGTACTGGTAGCACCGGCCATAGGGGCCGTGTCGGGCGCGACGGCCGCCGGTACCGGCGCGGCCGGCGACTCGCCGCCGGCCGTGGATAACTCCACGCTGAACAACACCACGAACGCGACTGACGACGGGACGACCACGGTTAACGACACCACGGACGACGCGACGGACGCGACCGACGACACGACTGGCGACGCCACGAACGACACGGTCGACGACACCACCGACTCGGTGGACGACGCGACGGACAGCACCACGGACGCGGTAAACAATACGACAGGCAGTGCGACGGGAACCACCGGCGACGCCGTCGACGACGTGACGAACGCCACGGGGACCGTCGCTGGGACGGCCGACGACGCGACGAACGCGACGACCGCGGCGGCGGTCGAGGTATCACTCCGCGGCGGGCGCATCGCGGGCAGCCTGCTCGGCGCGGTGGACGCGGAGCTGTCGACCACCGACGCGGTCCTCGGCGACGCGCCGACGGATACGGGGTCGTCGACCGACGGCGGGGCGGACGGGCCCGGCGACTCCGCGGCCGTCGGCGACGACGCGACCCGCGGCCGGGCGGCGACCGCGCCGCTGAGCGGAGCCAGGGACGGGAGTTACGCCGACGGCTCGGGCACCCGGCCGGCCGACCCTGCGGGCGTCTCCGGCGTCGGCGTCGGTCTCGCCGCGGTCCTCGCGGGCCTGCTCCAGACCGTCGCGGGCGCGGGGGCTGTGTCCCTCGACCTCGCCGTCGCGTACGCGGGCATCGCGTCGGCGCAGCCGGGCGGGACGGTGCGCTCCGGACTCCTCGGGCGTGACTCGCTCGACCGGCTCCACCGGTTCGCCGTCGCGTTCCGGTACAGCCGCCACGACGCCTCCGACCCGCTGGCGCACGACGGCCGCCGCGCCGTCTACGAGGAGATCGAGGCGACGCCCGGCGTCTACCTCTCGCGGGTCGCCGAGCGGGCGGACGTGCCGCTCTCCACCACCCGGTACCACGTCCGGGTGCTCGCCGACGAGAACCTCGTGACGAGCGCGAAGATCCGGGGCAAGCGCCGCTACTTCCCGGTCGAGCCGGACGACGACAGCGTCGAACTCCAGTCCGCGCTCTCCGAGCGCGCGACCGCGCGAGTGCTCGAAGCCCTCGCCGACGTCGGCCCGATTCCAGTCGGTCGACTCGCCGACGAACTCGACCGCGACCCCAGCACCGTCTCCCACCACCTCGACCGACTGGCCGATGACGGACTCGTCGAGCGCGAGCGCGACGGCCGGGCCGTGATGAACCGGCTCGCGCCCGCCGCCGAGCGCGCGTTCGGCGGGCGGAGCGACGCCCCAGCGTCCCGGGTCGCCGACGACTGACGGCCGTCTTGCGTAGCTTTAGGGTCCCGGCATGCGTGGACGTGATAGCATGCGTTCGACCCGCTCGGAGGCACTCGCACAGTGACACTGGACACGCTCGTCGGCGGTCTCGCGCTCATCGTCGGCGCGACCGCCACCGTCGCCGCTGGCTACTTCGTCATGCGCGGCCCGTTCCTCGACGGCCCCGCACTCGACCCACCCCTGCTGATCGGCGTGCTCGGCGCGTTCCTCGTCGGCTTCTTCGTCGCGTCCTGGGGGCTCGTGCGCGCCGCGGGCGTCGGCGCGCGACTGTAGACTTACGGCTCGGCCGCCGCGAGTCGCGCGTCGAACTCCTCGCGGACGTCCGTCGCGAGGTCGTCGTTCGGGGCGTCCGCCCGCGACGCCCAGTCCTCGAACGCCTGCGGGACGAGCAGGTAGGAGACGGCGCGGTACAGGTCGCGGTACCGGTCGAACCCGGCCGGCAGGCCGCCCGCGCGCTCCCGGTAGCCGTCGCAGAGCGCGTCGGTCAGGCGCTCCCGCTCGGACTCGTCCACGTCCGGCTGTTCGAGCAGGTGGAACCGTGCGTCCACCAGGCCGAACCCGGGGTCGCCGACGAGCGCGCGCTCCCAGTCGAGCAGCCCGTCCGGGTCGAGGTGGAGGTTGAGCCGGCTCGGGTCGCCGTG
>CAZYYH010000144.1:0-5290 GCA_964651725.1 uncultured Halobacteriales archaeon
GGTCGAACCGGACGAGCGTGCCGTCCACGTCGAAGAAGATCGCTGCCATGCGAGTCGCCTCGCGCACCGGCCGGAAGTAGCTGGCGGTGGCGTGCTACGGCCGCACGTCCTCGTGCGTGAACTCCGCGCCGCACTCCGCGCACCGGTACTCGCCGATGCCGACCTTCCGGACGGTGGACTCGCGGCCACAGGACGGACAGGAGATGTCGACGACGGCGGTCATCGGGAAACGTGAGGGGACGAGCGACCTTCAACCCGGCGCTAGCTGCTCTGGATGCGGGGCGCGAGCATGTAGGTGACGGCACCGAGCCCCTCCGCGATCTCGTAGTGGAGCTTCACCGGGAACTCCTCGCCGAGTTCGAGTTCGACCTCGGCGTCCTTCGGGATGGCCTTGTTCATGTCCTTGAGGTAGTCGAGGGAGAACAGCGAACTCGCCGCGCCCGGGGTGAGGTCGATGAGGTCCTCGTGGCCGAGTTCGAAGTAGACGTCGTCGGTGTCGCCCTCCGCCTTCACGTAGAACACCTCCTCGACGTCGTCGACGCCGAGTTCGATGTGGTCGGAGACCATGTCGGCGGCGCGCACCGAGCGGTCGATGTCCGCGCCCTCGAGGACGACGTTCGCGGGCAGGTCGAGGTCGGGGATGTCCGGCTCCTGGCGGATGGAGTCCGGGTCGATGAGCGCGAGCGTGTACTCCAGGCCGTCCATCTGGATGTGGAGCTTGCGCGTCTCCTCGTCGAGGTCGAGGTGGATGAGGTCGCCGGAGCCGGCCATCCCGGCGATGTCGTCGAGCCGCGAGAGGTTGACGCCGATGATGCCGCCGTCCGCCTCGTAGGACTCGAACGCGTCCGCGTCGAGTTCGAGGTCGACCATCCCGACGTTCGCGGGATCGACCGCTCGGATTCGGATGCCGTCCTCGTCGAGGTGGATCTTGCACTCGTCCACCAGTACGCCCACGGAGTCGATGGCCGTCTGGAGCGTACTCGCGCTCACGATGGCGTTGAACATCTTGCAGTGTGGTACGAAAGGCCCGGTTAAAAATGCCACCGTTCCGCGCTCGCGGGAGCGGCGCGCAACCGCAGGCAACCCGTGGCTGGTCGGTCGACCGCCGTTCTTACTCGCGCGCCACCGCCCACTCCACGAGCGGCCGGAGGCGCTCGCCGAGTTCGCGGCCGTCCTCGGTGAGTTCGTACTCGACTCGCGGCGGAATCTCGTCGTACTGCGTGCGCGTCGCCAGCCCCGCGTCCACGATCTCGTCGAGGCGCGCGGACAGCGTCGACGTGCTCGCGTCCGCGAGCAGCTCCTCGAAGTCGCCGAACCGCGCGGCGTCGGTGGCGGCGAGCACGCAGAGCACGGGGATGGCGTACTTCCGGCTCAGCAGGTCGATCGCGCCGGACGCGTCGCAGAGGCAGTCGACGTCGTCGGCGGAGAGGCCGTCGGGGAGGGGGTCGGTTTCGGACATGGCTTCGCTCTCTCGAAGTTCGTCCACTACTTTGGACTCCACATCTTAATAGCTTCGGTTCTCAAAGTGGGTACGCATGTCAGAGCTATCGTGCTCGTGCTGTGGTATCGAGGAGCGAAGAGTTGCGGGGGACAGCGACGGTCCCGCCGGGGCGGCCGCCGTCCCCGTCGCCGACGCCCGCGAAGCGTACCGGGCCAGGCCAGTCGGGGACGTGCTCGCCGACCGCCTCCAGACCGCCCACCGGCTCGACGCGGCCCCGGCCACGCTCGGCGACCTGACCGACGGCATCCGCGGCGTGGTGGCGGACCGGCTCGACGGCCCGCTCGCGGTCGGCGACCTCTGCGTCGCCGGCTCCACCCGCCACCGCGCCGAGTGGGACGGCGCCATCGAGCAGTTCCACTGCACGATCGACCCGATGATGGTCCCCTTCATCGTGGACGAACCCGTGACCGTCACCTCGGCGAGTCCGATCGACGGCACGCTCGTCACCATCGACGTCGACGGCGACGACGCCACCGTCCAGCCCGCGGACGCCGTCCTCTCACTCGGCGCGGTCGCGTTCGAGGAGGGCGACGCGTTCGACTGGGAAGCCGTCATCGAAGGGCTGTGCGCCTACGGCAACGCCTTCCCGTCGCGCGAGGACTACGAGGCGTGGGCCGACGGCGTGGACGCCGAGACGACCGCGATCCCGCTCGCGGAGGGGGTGGGCTTGGCCGCCGACCTCGTGGGGTGAGCGCCGAACGAAGCGCGTATGGGGCCGCGACCGCTACTTCACGGCAACCGAATGTCCGGGAAAGACGAGTACTACAACAGGTCGAAGCAGGAGGGCTACCGCTCCCGTGCGGCGTACAAGCTCCAGCAGTTGGACGAGAAGTTCTCGCTGCTCGGCGAGGGCGACACGGTGGTCGACCTGGGCGCTGCGCCGGGCGGCTGGCTCCAGGTCGCGGCGGAGCGCGTCGGCGAGCGTGGCCGAGTGATCGGCGTCGACCTCCAGCGCATCGACCCCGTCGAGGACGCGGACGAGTCGCTCGCGCCCGTGGAGACGGTGCGCGGCGACATGACCGGCGACGAGACGCGGGACGAGGTCCGCGAGGTCGCGGGCGGCGACGTGGACGTGATCGTCTCCGACATGGCCCCGAACATGACGGGCGAGTACTCCGTCGACCACGCGCGCTCCGTCCACCTCGCCCGCCAGGCGTTCGAGACCGCGCTCGACCTCCTCCGCGGCGGCGGCAGCTTCGTCGTGAAGGTGTTCGAGGGGCGGGACCTCGAAGCGCTCCGCGACGACGTGGAGCGCGAGTTCGACGACGTGTGGACGACCAGCCCGGACGCGTCCCGCGACTCGTCCTCCGAGGTGTACCTCGTGGCGAAGGGTCGGCTCACCGCGCCCGTCCGCGCGGGCGACGAACTCGAAGTGACCGTCGAGAGCGTCGGCTCCGAGGGCGACGGCGTGGCGAAGGTCGAGGGCTTCACGCTGTTCGTACCGGACACGGAAGCGGGCGACACGGTGGACGTTCGGGTGACGGACGTGCGGCCCAGGTTCGCGTTCGCAGAGACGATGGAGTGAGCGCGTTTCTGGCGTGCCGTGGACGGCGTTAGGGACTCGGTTCAGCCCCGGCCGACAGCCCCACGCGCCACGGCGGCCCGCCGTCCCAACTGCCGTTTACGCGGTTGACGGTCCGTCGGTTCCAGCAGCCCGGCTGTCCACTTCACCATTTTGCAAGGCTAGCAGCGCGCCTGGCTCGACGAGCAACACGGGTGGAGCGCCTGACTCGGCGAACGCAGGGGCAGTGCTCGGCTCGCCGGACACCTCGGGGGCCTTCGACCCGCCCGCACCCCTCACGCCGATATCCAGCAGTACGTCTGGAGGGCACCGAAGACGGCGGCGAGGACGCCGTTCTCGATGAGGAGCAGCGTGCTCTCGGGGCTGGCGGTCCGGACACCGAGTGCGACGATGGCGAACGCGGTGGCCAGCAGGAGGTTGTACTTCGCCAGCACGGTCCAGGTGTCCTGGTCGAGGTCCACGAGGCCGTCGCTTCCCATACGGCTCGTTGGGTGCGAAGCAGTACAAAAACCGGGGCTGCGTCCAGCGCGCCGACCGGTTCGTGGAGTGGAAGGCTGCGAGCGAGGGCCGTGCCGTCGGCCGGGCCGCACGGGACCAGCCCCCTATAAACTATTTGAAGTTTACAATGCATTACAAACCATTACAAAATGTTTCGCTTATGAAATTTATATACACGAGCGGGTCGACACGCGACCGAACCGCTCACCTCAGTCGGCTCGCGCAGCGACGGCAGCACCACCCTCGCGCTCGCGCACGAACCCGACGACGGCGTACACGAACGGCGTGTCGAGGACGGCGATGAGGAGCTTGAGGAGGTACTGGCCGACCATCAGCGAGGCGACGACGCCGAGCGGGAGGTCGGGGCCGACGCCGAGCACGGCGGGCGCGACGAGGAACGCGACGCCGACGAAGATGACGGTGTCGATGGCCTGGCTGGTCGCGGTCGAGCCGACGTTGCGGAGCCAGAGGTGCTCGCCGTCGGTGTACTCGCGGATGCGGTGGAAGGCGAGCACGTCCCAGTTCTGGCTGACGACGTAGGCGAGGATGCTCCCGAGGACGATGTTGGTGCTCGCGCCGAGCACCTGGCGGAAGGTGGCGGGGTCGATGCTGGACGGCGCGGCGGGCGCGGCGATGGTCGTCCAGACCAGGGCGAGCATCACGAAGTTCATGGCGAGGCCGACGTTCACCATGACCTGTGCGGGCCGGCGGCCGTAGAGCTCCGAGTAGCAGTCGGAGGCGAAGAACGTCAGCGCGTACGCGAGCGCCGCGCCGGGGAGGGCGAGCGTGCTACCCGTCACGGGCAGGCCGAACGGGATGCCGAACTGGAGCACCTTCGCCGCCGTCAACTGCGCGGTGACGAGCGCGGTGACGAACAGCGCGACGAGCGCGACCTGGCCGACGGCGAGCCGACTCGTCGCGGGCGGCGTCGCGCCGTCGGCGTCCTCACTCATCGTCGATCCTCCCGTGGCGGTCGTCGATCTCGTCGAGGAGGTCGAGCGTCTTCCGGATGGACGCCCGGATGGCCTCGCTCCGGTTGACGAACTTGCCGTCGTCGCCGACGTGGTCGTCGAGGTCCGATAAGAGTTCGTCGGGCACCTCCACGCTTATCTTGGGCATACCACGGTATTATCGAAGGAATAAATAAACCGCTCGGAACCGCGCCGCCGGCTAGCAGCAGGAGCTGCAGGGGTCGCCCGTCGGGTCGCAGTCCACGGAGCCGTCGCTGTACTTGCAGCAGTACTCCTCGTACGCGCGGTACGACGAGGTGGACGAGCACCTCTCGAGCTGGCAGTCCGAGCAGCTGTACTCGCAGAACGGCTGGGGTTCGACCCCGCCGTCGGAGTCGCGGAACACGGTGCCGCCCGAGCCGTCGCCGTCGCGGAGCGCGGCGTGGGCCTCGCCCGCCTCCGGCTGAACGTGGATGGAGAGCCGGCCCTGGTCCGTCCACACGGACGCCGAGACGTGCGCGGTGACGGTGCCGTCGGTGGCTTCGACGCCGCCGACGTGGAGTGCGGACTCGCCGCCCTCGACGGCGGCGCGGTACTCGTCGACGGAGACCGGTGCGCCCAGGTCGAGCGCGCTCGCGTCGCCCGCGTCGAGCAGGCCGCGGGCCGCGAGGTCCGAGAGCAGGTCGCTCGCGTGCTCGTCGAACGCGGCCACGAGGGGCTCGCGGGACTGGTAGCCGGCCTTCAGGGCAGCCGCGTGGGCGCGCTTCGCCTGGAGCGAGTCGCCGCGCGCGGCGGCACCGACGCCGGAGAGAGCGGCGG
>CAZYYH010000145.1:0-3537 GCA_964651725.1 uncultured Halobacteriales archaeon
TGTGCGGGTCGAGCCGACGGCTCGTAGCGACTCACTCGTCGCCGTACTCGCCGAGGTCGCACTCCGCGGCCGGCCCCTCGTCGCAGGCGTAGCCCACGTCGTCGCGCGACGTGATGTCCACGATCTCGAAGAAGTTGCCCTCGGTCTGCTCGCCCTCGGGCAGCCCCCTCACGACCGGAATCGCGCGCTGGGCCTGGTGGTCGCAGGCGCGCATCGTCTCCGACTCCATGCCGATGTTGTCGTACTCGTAGTCCTCGAGTTCGCGGATGACCTCGGGCGGGTAGAACGTCCCGGCTCGCTCGACGGCAGCTGCGTACTGGAGCGTCTGGGCGTAGGCGAGCTGTGCCGGACCCGACGGCGTACGGTCGTACTCCTCCTGGAAGACCTGCGTGAACTCGTTCGACGGCGTGTTGTCGATCTGGGAGTCCCAGGCGATGGTGCCGTAGATGCCCTCGATGGCGCTCGACGCCGCCTGCGCCATCGGCCGGTTGTACAGCGGCATCACGATCTCCATCTCCTGGTCGATGCCCATCTCGACGGCCTGATTGAGCGAGTTCGCGCCGTCGAGTCCGTAGTGGTTGAGGAAGATCGCGTCCGCGCCCGAGTTCTGCGCCTCCGAGAGGTACGACGAGAAGTCGCTGGTGTCCAGCGGCGTCGCCACGCTGTCGACTTGGCTCCAGCCGGCCTCCTCGAAGAACTGCTGCATCGACGCCTGCTGGGTCTGGCCCCACGAGTAGTCGGCGTACAGCTGGTAGAAGCTGAGGTCGTCGCCGTACTCCTCGGTGACGACCGGCGTGAGCGCCTGGCCGGTCATGTACGCGTTGAACATCTCGCGGAAGCCGTACCGTACGCAGTCCTTGCCGGTGGTGTCGTTGGAGTGCGTGAGGCAGTTCATGAACACCACGCTCTCGCGCTGCGCGACGCCCTGCTGGGCGATGGCGACCGCGCTCGACGATCCGCCGGAGAACATGATGACATCGTCGCGGTTCACCATCCGGGACGCCGACTCGTCGGCGGTGTCGGCGTCGGTCGCGGTGTCGCCGCTCACGTAGTCGATCTGCTTGTCCAGCACGCCGTCGCCGGAGAGGTCGTCGAACTGCGAGTCGACCCAGCCGCCGCCCTCGTTGAGGTGCTTCGCGGCGAGTTCGTACGCGCGGAGTTCGTCTTCGCCCTCGGATGAGTACGGGCCGGACTGTGGCACGTTGAAGCCCAAGACGGCCGTGTCACCCTCGATGGGGAAGTTACCGAGCGCGGGGTAGTCGTCGCCACCGTCGCCGCCGTCGCCGCCATCGCCACCACCGCCTCCGTCGCCCCCGTCGTCGCCGTCGCCACCGCCGATGCAACCCGAGAGGCCCGCTACGCCCGCGGTGCCGGCCGCCCCGGTGATCTTCACGACGTCACGCCGAGTGAGGTACCTGTCACCCTCTGGCATGGTCAGAAGGGGGGAAAGGACCTTAATAATAGTTGTGTATGCATACCCTTCCCTACCTACCACAACTTATCATATATGGGATGACTGATTAATCCCTTGGGCTTATCTCGTATACATTCTCACACATTAACCCTATTTTCAGTTCAGGATGCTGCCCGGTAGGTTCGCGAGCGACCGGATCGACGCCGTCGGATCGCCGCCGATCCGCTCGAACGGCTCGCGCGCGCGGTTCACCCACACCGTCCGCATCCCCGCCGAGGACGCGCCTGCAACGTCCCACGCGTTCCCCGACACCAGCCAGCACTCCCCGAGCGGAACGTCCAGCCGGTCCGCCGCGTTCTCGTAGACGACGGCGGCGGGCTTGAACGTCCGGACCTCGTCCGCGCTCACCAGATCGTCCAGATAGCCGTCGAGGCCGGCGTTCGTCGCGAGCGTCGACAGCATCTCCGGGTCGCCGTTCGAGAGCACCGCCAGCCGGTAGCCAGCGTCGTCGAGCGCCGCCAGCGCCGCCTCCACGCCGGGAAACGGGTCGAGATCGTCGTACGCTGCCAGGATGCGCTCGCGCGCGGGCTCGCCGGGCGTGTGGCCGTAGTACGCCAGCGCGTACGACAGCGCCTCCGCCGTTACCTCCCCGAACGGCCGGTACGCACCCATCAGCCCGCGCTGGTACGAGTACGCCAGCTGCTTCTGCCGCCACAGCCCGTCGATGGCCGTCACCACGTCGTCGGGCACGTCGAGTTCCGCCGATAACGCGTTCACGACGCTGCTCGTGTCGCAGAGCGTGCCGTACATGTCGAAGCACACCGCCTCCCCGCTCATACCACGTCATTATCGCGCCGACACAAGACCCTTGAGGTCGTGAAGACCCCTGGCCCGCCCTGACGGGCTGCGGTCGGTGGAACCAAGCCGGAGCCGCCCCAAGCCGCGGCCATGACCGAAGTCGTCGTGATCGGCGGCGGCGCGACCGGCGCGGGCGTCGCGCGCGACCTCGCGCTCCGGGGCGTCGACGTGACGCTCGTCGAGCGCGGTCCGCTCACCGCCGGGACCACGGGGCGCTCGCACGGCCTCCTCCACTCCGGCGCGCGGTACGCCGACACCGACCCCGACGGCGCGCGGGACTGCGCCCGCGAGAACCGCGTGCTCCGCGAGACGGCCGGCGCGGGCGTCGCCGACACCGGCGGCTACGTCGTCCAGCTTCCCGGGGACGACGACGCCTACTTCGAGGCGAAGCGCCGGGCGTGCGAGGACTGCGCCATTCCGGTCGAGGTCGTCCCCGGCGACGAACTCCGCGACGCCGAACCCCGGCTCGCCGACGACGCGCGCCGCGCGCTCCGCGTCCCCGACGGCGTCGTCTACCCGTCGCGGCTCGTCGCCGCGACCGCCGCGGACGCGCGGCGGCACGGCGCGCGCATCCGCACGCACACGCCAGTACGCGACGTCGTCGTAGAGGAGGGGGCTGTAGCCGGGGACGACCGGGTGACCGGCGTCGTCGTCGGCGACGGCGAGCGGATCGACGCCGCGCACGTCGTCAACGCCACCGGGCCGTGGGCGGGCCAGATCGCCGCGCTCGCCGGCGTCGGCGTCGAGATGCGGCCGGCGCGCGGCGTCATGTGCGTCGTCGACCTCGCCGGCGTCCGCTCCGTCCTCAACCGGTGCCGGCCGCCGAGCGACGGCGACATCGCCGTGCCGCACGGGGACGGCGTCGTCCTCGGCACCACCAGCGTCGACGTGACCGATCCCGACGAGTTCGAGCGCGACGACGCCGAGATCGACCGCGTGCTCGCCGAGGGGCGCGCGCTCCTGCCCGGCGTCACGCGGGATCGCCTCCGCCGGTCGTACTGGGGCGTCCGCCCCCTCTACGCGCCCGACGAGAACGCCGACGCCCGCGGCATCTCCCGGGACTACGCCGTGCTCGACCACGCCGACCGCGACGGCGTCGCCGGCCTCACCACCGTCGTCGGCGGCAAGCTCACCACGTACCGGCTCATGGCGGAGACCGTCGCCGACCGGGTGTGCGACCGCCTCGGCGCCCCCGGCTCCTCCCGGACCGCCGACCGCCCGCTCCCCGACGCCGACGACCCCGACCGCCTCGACGCGCTCGTCGC
>CAZYYH010000145.1:3637-5282 GCA_964651725.1 uncultured Halobacteriales archaeon
GACGCCAGGATCAGCCCGAAGAAGAACGCGAACGTCAGCGCCGGCACCGCGTGGAGCGCCGCGTCCACCACGTTGGCCAGCGTCGCCACGCCTGTCACCACGCCCAGGCCGAGCGCGATCAGGAACGGCACGTCCATCGCCACCAGATCAGCCGAGAATCCGGCGACGCGCCCTGGGTTGTGACCCCGCCGGAGCCGGGCGAGCGCCGCCGGGCCGTCGGTCGTCAGGCTCGCCACCGCCGCCACCAGCCGGTCGTAGATGCCGGTGATGAGCGCGATCGTTCCGCCGGAGACGCCCGGCACCGCGTCCGCCGCACCCATCGCGAACCCCTTCGCGTACACCACGAGCCACTCGCGCATCGCACGCCGGTTTCCCGCCCGGAAGGAAAAGGGTTGTCAGTCGCGTCGCCGGTCGTCAGTCGCGTGCCGGCGCGAGCAGGGACGGGGTCACCGCACCGGGTGCGCTCCACCCGGCGGCGAGCGACGGCGCGAACGCCGCGTCAGCCGACCGCTCCGGCGTCATCGCCGTCGGTGCGAGCGAGCTACTGTCGTTCGCGGCAGTCGAGTTGTTCGCACCCTCGGGCTCCGAGACGACCTGCTCCTCCAGCGTCACCGTCACCGGCGACTCGTCCTCGCCGATGACCTGCGCCTCGGTCACGTTCGCCGTCCCCGACTGGCGGACGAACGTCAGATTCTCCGGCCCCGTCTGCTCGACGGGCGTCGAGAACGTGTACGGACCCATCGCCCGCACGCTCACGTTCGTGTACCCCTGCTCGGGGCCCCAGTTCTCGTAGCCCGTCGACGAGTACGGCAGCGTCATCGTGAACTCGCCGTCCGGCCCCGTCTCCGCGCGCTGCGTGTACCGGAACCGCGTGTCCTGGCTCGGCACGTGCATCACCACGCTCGCCGTCACCGTCGCGTTCGGCGGGCCCTCGCCCTCCACCGTCGCGCCCGGCACGCGCTCGAACGTCTTCACGTGCGCCGGCGTGCCACCGAGCTGGACCCCTCGCGGCTGATTCGACTCGCTCGCCTGCACCAGCCGGTAGTGCTTCAGGGCGGGCACGTACTCGTTCGGGTACGGACCGAAGCCGCCGAGCTGCGCCGAGCCGTCCCGCTCCACGAACTCGCGCGCCTCCGCCGTCGTGTTGAACTCCCTGATGACCTGGCCGTTCTCCCCGGACGGCATCAGCGCGAACCCGTCCTGGTTCACCGGCTGGTAGTCCACCACGACGGGCTGGGGCTGTGCCGCACTGCCGTGGAACATGTACAGCCGCACCATCTGGCTCTCGTAGTAGCGCTGGTGCCTGAGGAAGAAGCGGAACTGGTTGTTCCGGTCGTACACCCGGGTGTACATGTCCATCCAGTTCAGCGGCTCGTCCTGGTAGAACACCACCGGCGCGCCGAACTTCGAGTGCGGACTCGCCATCTGCCAGTCCACCATCACGTACCGGGTCTCCGCGTCGTCCTCGCTCATCCGGAGACGCACGTCGTTCGCCGCCGATTCGTTCGGCGCGAGCAGGTAGTTCGCCGCCTCGCCCGCGTGCTGCTGGAACGGGTTCGCCACCGGGATGCGGTCGCCGACCGTCGTGATCCAGTGGCCGTAGTCCCACCACGACATCACGCCGTACGCGCCCGCCGGATAGTCG
>CAZYYH010000146.1:0-5236 GCA_964651725.1 uncultured Halobacteriales archaeon
GAGTTCGTGGAGTTCATGCACGGCGCGGAGGAGCGCGGCATCCGCGTCATCGTCGACCTGGTGGTGAACCACACGTCCGACCAGCATCCGTGGTTCCAGAAGGCGCGGCGCGACCCCGACTCGCCGTACCGCGACTACTACGTGTGGAGCGAGGACCCGCCGGAGATGCCCGAGCACAAGGGGCCGGTGTTCCCGGGCGAGGAGGACAGCGTGTGGACGTACGACGAGGAGGCGGGCGCGTACTACTACCACCGGTTCTACCACTTCCAGCCCGATCTCGACCTGTCGAACCCCGACGTGCGCGAGGAGATACGGAAGGTCATGGGGTTCTGGTTGGAACTCGGAGTGTCGGGGTTCCGGGTGGACGCGGCGACGCTGATGATCCAGCAGAAGGGGACGCCGGAGGACCACGAGGAGGAGCCACACGAGATACTGAAGGAGATGCGGCGGTTCGTGAACACGCGCCGTGGCGACGCCGTCCTCCTGGCGGAGGCGGACGACGAGCCGTCGAAGCTGGCGACGTACTTCGGCGACGGCGACGAGATGAACCTGCTGATGAACTTCGTGCTCGACGCCCACCTGGTGCTGGCGCTGGCGTCGTGTCGCGCCGCCCCCATCGAGGACGCCCTCGACCTCCTGCCGGACGTTCCCGAGGACGGCCAGTGGGCGAACTTCCTCCGGAACTACGACGAACTCAACATCGGCCGGCTGTCGCGGACGGCACAGGAGACGATCTACGACGCGTTCGCGCCCGACCCCGACATGCGCATCTACGGGCGCGGCATCCGGCGGCGGCTCGCGCCGATGCTCGACGGCGACCGCGACCGGCTCGAACTCGGGTACAGCCTGCTGTTCTCGATGCCGGGAACGCCGCTGCTGCTCTACGGCGACGAGATCGGGATGGGCGACGACCTGTCGCTGCCGGGCCGGAACTCGGTACGGACGCCGATGCAGTGGTCGCCCGGGACGAACGCGGGGTTCTCGTCGGCGGACCCCGCAGAACTCGTGCGCCCGGTCGTCTCCGGCGGCGAGTTCGGGTTCGAGCGCGTGAACGTCGCCGTCCAGCACGACGACCCGGAGTCGCTTCTGTCGTGGATGGAGCGGCTCGTCGGGACGCGCCGCGAGACGCCGGAGTTCGGCTCGGGCGAGTTCCGCGTGCTCGACACCGGCCATCCGGCGGCGTTCGCCCATCGGTGTGACTGGCAGGACGAGACGGTGGTCGCGGTCCACAACCTCGCGGCGGACGCCTGCGAGGTGGACCTCGAACTCGACGTCGACGGGCCGACGCGCGTGCTCGGCGACGCGACGGCGGCGTCTGCGGACGGCGGGTGGCGGGTGGCGCTCGACCGGTACGGCTACGGCTGGTTCCGCGCCGGCGAGGCCGGCGCGGCGGAGACGCCGGAGTAGCGTCGGCTTACCGCGTGAACGGACGGCCCGGTTTACGGTACCGAATCGGCCTACTCGGGGTATGGCGTGGGGTCAGACGACGCGACGGTGGCTGCTGGGCGCGGCCGCCGCGCTGGGGCTGGGCGGTCGAGCATCGGGCGAACGGACGGCGAACGACGGCGCGAGGGACGACGGCGCAGCGACTGGAGGCGCGGACGACGAGGCGCACCACCTCCTGCTGACGGGCGGGAGCGCGGCCGACCCGGTGCGGTACGCGTTCCGCGTCGACGGCCGGGTGGCGCAGACCGGGTCGGCGGGGCCGACGTCGTTCGCGGACGAGCGCGTCAGCGTAGATCCCGACGACCGCATCTCCCGCGGCGAGTCGTGGGTCGAGGGCGGGGTCGCGGGCGGCGTGGACGCCTACCAGATCACGGGCGAGATCACGCGGTTCGGCGCCGAGGTGACGGCGGAGACGACGGACCGCGTCCACGTCTACTTCGACGGCGAGCGCGTGCAGCCCGCCGACCTCTCGGGCGCGGCGTCGACGGCCGTGGAGTTCCTCGACTGTGCGAGCGCGCACGTCCCGGCCGATCTCGACGAGGGCGGCACGGGCGAGGTCAGCGTCAGCACGAAGGGGCCGATGGGCCTCGACACCCACGTCCTCGGGCTGCCGGACGAGGGCGGCGTCTACCGGCCGGACGTGAACGCGCCCGCGGTCGCGCTCGACTCGATGAGCTACGGCGGCGGCGACCGGACGTACGCCGTGAACCCGTACGCGGGACCGTGGTGCCTGGAGTACCTGCTCGTCGTCGCGGGCGGGTCGGCCGACGCCCCGGCGCGCTACGAGTTCTCGACGCGCGCTACGATACGGAAGACCGACGACGTCGACGGCGCGCCCGTGAGCCGCGCGACGGTGGACGACTCCGACGAGGTGTCGTCGGACGGGTCGGGCGCGACCGCGAGCGGCGGCGTCGCGGGCGGCGCGGACGCCTACTACCTCCGCGGCGAACTCACGTCGTTCCGGCTCGACGGCGACGCCGCGGTGTACGTGGCCGGCGACCGCGTGCAGGCGTCCGAACTCGGCTCGGGCTGACGCCGGGTTCGGCCGTGCGCCTATCCGTCTCGGGAGCGTACCGGAGTCATGGAGATCGACCAGACCATCGACGAGTTCGGGACGGACGAGCGGGCGGCACTCCGCCGCGCGCGCCGGGTGAGCCGGCTGCTCGACGAGTCGATCCGGGTGCCGGGAACCGACTTCAAGCTGGGGGTCGATCCGATCCTGAGCGTGGTTCCGGGCGGCGGCGACGCGGCGGCGGCCGCCATCTCGCTGTACGTCGTGGCGGAGGCGGCGCGCGCGGGTGTGCCGACGCCGGTGCTGATGCGCATGGTGGCGAACGTGGGCGTGGACGCGGTCGGCGGGTCGGTGCCGGTCGCGGACGCCGTCTTCGACGCGCTCTGGAAGGCGAACAAGCGCAACGTGAGGCTGTTCGAGGCGTACGTGGAGCGCGACCGCGGGCCGACGACGACGGTGCCGGTGGAGTGAGTCGGCCGGCGACGCGACCGAGCGCGCCCATCTACACGTCTGCGCAATCGTGCAGATGGCTGCAGTCGTGTTCCGGACTCCGCGACAGACGTGTTCGACACCCTACTGTTTAGTTCCTGCACGCCGTCACGTCTATCGGGATGCAATGAGGGGGAACAACGTTTCGCGTCGGTGGCTACTCGCCGCGGCGGCCGCCGTGCCGCTCGCGGGATTGCTCGGGAACCGGACGCGTGCGACGACTCCGATACAGGGGCCGGATGCCGTCGTCGGTGAGATCGTGCAGGACGACCAGCTTGCGATGGTGATTAGGGACGTTCGGACGACTAGTTCGCTCGGTGAGTTCTCGAACGCCGAGTCCGGGAACGTCTTCGTCGTCGTCCGCCTGGTCGTGAAGAACCAGAGCGACCAGCACGTGCCGTTCAGCTCGCTGCTCCAGACCCGATTGAAGGACGCCGAGAACCACGTCTACGACCAGTCCGTCGAGTTGACCGACGTGCCGTTCCGGGGTGGTGAACTCGTCCCCGGTGAGGTCGAGCGCGGCGACCTGGTTTTCGAGGTGCCGGAATCCGCAGGTGGATTCCTGCTTCAGTTCGACCTTTCGGCATTCGAGGTGTTCTCGCTGGAGCGCGTCGTCGTCGATCTCGCATCACGATCGGAGGAGGTAGCCGACCTCGAACAGGAGTTGAACGTCGAGACCAACGCCGTCGGCTCGACGGCCGAACGGCGGGAGGTCACGACGACCGTACACGACGTTCGCACCGCGACCGAACTCGGGGAGTTCACGAGCGCCGACGAGGGCAATGAGTACGTCATTCCGGACGTGACCGTCGAGAACGGTACGGGGAGCGCGCTAACGCCGACGCTGTCGGTATCGTCGGAAGCAAAGGATGGCCGTGGTCAGTCCTATAGCCAGGACATCGCCGCATCGACCGAACTGGACCAGGCGTTCGCCGAGGGCTCGGACATCGAACCTGGCAGCGCGCGCCGAGGGGAACTCGTCTACCAGGTCCCGAAGGGAGCGAACCCGCTCTACTGGGCGTACGCCTTCTCGGCACTCGACACGGGGTACAAGACGTTCTGGCGGCTCCAGTAGGTGCGTGCGGTCCGCAGCGTGCGGACTCCACCCCATTTTCGGCCGCGTCACAGCGACAGCACGAGTTCCGCGCCGTCGCGCCCGAACTCGGTGCCGTAGCGCTCGCTCTTCTCGCGCATCCGCTGTCGGCTCCAGTCGGCGGCGTCACCGGACGCCTCGTTGACGGTGCAGTCGGCTATCTCGGTCGGGAGCAGGCGGAGTTCGCGGAGGTCGCCGTCGGCGACCCGGAGCCGGAAGAGGAAGCTCCGGTCGTTGCGCCGGCTGGCGTCGACGGCGTAGTCGTCGACGAAGTCGCCGCAGTCGTAGCAGACGAGCGTGTCGCCGATGGTCTCGACGCCGTGGAAGACGTGCGCGGAGTGGCCGTGGACGACGTCGACGCCCTCGTCGGCGAGCCACCGGGCGAACGGCCGGTGGACGTCGGGCGGCCGGTCGGTCATGTTCGGCCCCCAGTGGAGGGACGCGACGAGGAGGTCGGGGTCGGCGGCGCGGGCGCGGTCGAGGCTGTCGCGGACGACGGAGCGCGCGAGGTCGTCGGCGTCGATATCGACGTGGGCGACGCCGGGGGAGTCGGGGCCGGCGGCGAACTCCGGGGTGTTGTCGGTGAACGAGACGACGGCGACGCGGAGGTCGCCCGCGTCGAACGCGGCGGGCGCGCGGGCCTCCTCCGTGTCGCGGCCTGCGCCGGCGCGGGCGATGCCGGCCCGGTCGAGTTCGTCGAGCGTGTCGCGGAGCGCGGAATCGCCGTAGTCCTTCAGGTGGTTGTTGGCGAGCGAAGCGTAGTCGACGCCGGCTTCCCGGAGCGCGGGCACGGCCCAGTCGGGGTCGGCGCGGAAGTGGTAGGGGTGGTAGGTGGCGGTCCACGGTTCGCCGCGCGTCGAGAGACAGCACTCGAGATTGACGAGCAGTCCGTCGCACGCGCGGAGCGGGTCGAGCACGTCGCCCCACACGGCGGTGACGGCCCGCGTCCGCTGGCGCTCGTCCACGAGTCGGCCGAGCATCACGTCGCCCGTGAACCCGAGCGTGTAGTCGTCCATGCGAGGGTGTACCACGCCCGGGACGAAAGCAGTTGATGTGCCGACGGGTCTTAAAGTCGCCCGGCGGCGGCGACGAATCGGCGCGAACCACGCGGTGGCGGAGAGGATCCGCCGCGCTCGTCCGGACGAGCGAAACATCTAAGTTCCGGGGTTCTTTTCTCTGCATGGAGGTCTCACATT
>CAZYYH010000147.1:0-5216 GCA_964651725.1 uncultured Halobacteriales archaeon
TGTTCGCCCACTACGGCGGCATGGCCATCGCGTCGATCTACGTCGTCGTCATGGGTGCGCTCGCGGTCCTCAGAGAGCGCGACTGGCGGTTCGCCGCCTGGAGCGCCGGTATCGTCGCGGTCCTCGTCGGCGCGGCCTCAGTGCTCTACACCGCCGAATCCAGCGTCGGCCCGCTCTGGGGGTCGCTCTCGATCCTCTGGGGCGTCGCGTTCGTCGTCGGCGTCGAGTACGTCCGTAGCCGCACGTCGGCCCTCCCCGAGTCGCCCGCCGAGGCGGACGCGGAGACCGCGAAGCCGGCGTGACCGCGTTCGGTTCTCGTCGCTTCCGGGGCCGTAGCGTCGCCGGTCGGTGGCCGCTCGCGGACGACCGCGGTCAATCGCGTCCTTGAAACCCCTCGCGTCCGCACGTCCTGGCATGACCGACGACGGGCACGACGACGCGGGCGGCGAGGACCGCGACGGCGACGGCCATCACGAGCCCGACCGCGACGAGTTCCACCACGACCCCATCGGACACGCCGAGGTGCGCGCCGGGATGACCGTCGGCGAACTCGTCGAGCAGTACGGCGAGGCCGGCATCGGCGCGGCCGACCTCCACCGCGCCGTCGACGTGGCGGCCGATATGTTCGGCGACGACGACGCGACGGTGTTCGCGGGACTCGCGGGCGCGATGGTGCCGACGGGCATGCGCCGCGTGGTCGCGGAGCTGATCCGCGACGGCTACGTGGACGCGCTCGTGACGACCGGCGCGAACCTCACGCACGACGCCATCGAGGCCATCGGCGGGAAACACCACCACGGGAGTGCCGGCCCCGACGACCACCGGAGCGACGAGCGCCGCGACCGTAGCCTGCGCGAACACGACGAGACGCTCCGCGACGAGCAGGTGGACCGCATCTACAACGTCTACCTGCCCCAGGAGCACTTCGCGCTGTTCGAGGACCACCTCCGGAGCCGGGTGTTCCCCGAGGTCGAACGCACCGTCTCCATCCAGGCGTTCGCCCGCGAACTCGGGCGCGCGAACCTCGAGGCGAACCGGGAGGCCGACGTGGCGGAGCACCCGGGCGTCGCCGCCGCCGCCTACGAGGCCGACGTGCCCGTCTACTGCCCCGCCATCCAGGACTCCGTGCTCGGCCTCCAGGCGTGGATGTACTCCCAGACCTCCGACTTCGCCCTCGACGCGCTCGCCGACATGACGACGATCACCGACCAGGCGTTCGACGCCGACCGGGCGGGCGCGTTCGTCGTCGGCGGCGGCGTCCCGAAGAACTTCACGCTCCAGACGATGCTGGTGGTGCCGGAAGCCTACGACTACGCCGTCCAGCTCACGATGGACCCCGAGCACACCGGCGGACTGTCCGGCGCGACCCTGGAGGAGGCGCGCTCGTGGGGCAAGCTGGAGAAGGCCGCCCGGAACGCGAGCGTGTACGGGGACGCGACCATCACGCTGCCGCTGCTCGTGGCGGCGGTTCGGGAGCGACTGGAGGGATAGGCGACGCCGACACCACCCCCGCCGATTATCCACTTTCGGGCCGACAAGGCGGGTATGACCGAGACGTTCCTCGTCGTCGGCGGGGATGCGGCCGGGATGAGCGCCGCCGGCAAGGCCAAACGCGACGACCCGGAGCGCGAGGTGGTCGTCTTCGAGCGGAGCAACTGGGTGTCGTACGGAGCCTGTGGCCTGCCGTACTACGTGAAGGGCGAAATCGCGGACGTGGAGGACCTCGTGGTCGTCCAGCCGCGGAAGTTCGTGGAGGAGCGCGGCATCGACGTGCGGCGCGGCCACGAAGTGGTGGCGGTGGACCGGGACAGCCGGACGGTGACGGTTGAGAGCGACGAGGGGCGGTACGAGCGGTCGTACGACGACCTGCTGCTCGCGACCGGCGGGTGCGCGCCGCTGCCGGACGTGCCGGGCACCGACCTCGACGGCGTGTTCTCCATCCGGAGCCTGGAAGCGGGGCAGGCACTCCGCGACTACGTCGCGCCGCACGACGAGCCGCCGACGCCCGGGCGCTCGACCGACCCCGACCCTGCCCCGCCGGCGTCCGCCGACGCGGCCCCACCGTCCGCGGAGGCAGTGGGGACGTTCCTCGACCGCGCCGAGCCCGAGGCGGTCGCGGTCGTCGGCGCGAACAAGATCGGACTCGAACTCGCGGAGGCGCTGCTCGCGCGCGGACTCGCCGTCCACGTCTTCGACTCGCGGAGCCGCGTACTGGGTGCGTTCGGGACCGAAGTCGCCGGGATGGTCGAGGACCACCTCCGGGAGGGCGGCGTCCATCTCCACCTCGACACGCGGGTCGAGGCGTTGCGGGGTGACGGCGCGGTCGAGGCGGTCGAAACCGCCGGCGGCACGGTCGCAGTCGACCTCGTCGTCGCGGACGTGGGCGTCGAGCCGGCGGTGGACCTGGCGGCGACGGCGGGCGTCGAACTCGGTCCGACCGGGGCCGTCGCCACCGACGAGTACGGGCGGACGAACGACCCGAACGTCTACGCCGCCGGCGACTGTGCGGAGAAGCGCCACCTCCTCACCGGCGAGTCGGTCCACTGGCCGTACGCCCTCGCGGCCAATCGGGCGGGCCGGGCCGTCGGTCGCACCGTCGCCGGGACGCCGACGCCCGTCGGCGGCGTCGTCGGGACGCTCGTCATGAAGGCGCTCGATCTGGAGGTCGCCCGCACCGGCATCGTCGACCACGACGAGGCGCGCGCGGCCGGCTTCGACCCCGTCTCCGCCACCATCACCACTGTCTCGCGCGCCCACTACTACCCGGGCTGGTCGCGCGTCGTCGTCCACGCGACCGCCGACCGCGAGACCGGCGTGCTCCTCGGCGCGAACATGGTCGGCGCGGAGGGCGTCGCTCACCGCGTCAATGCCGTCGCCACCGCGCTCGCCGTCGGCATGACCGTCGGGGAGGTGGGCTTGCTCGACTACGGCTACTCGCCGCCGTTCGGTCCCGTCTGGGACCCCGTGCTCGGCGTGGCGAAAGTGCTCGGCGAGAAGGTGTCGTAGCGAGCGCAGTCACGCCTCGCCGAGGAGTTCGTCGGCGAGCGCCGGCACGAACGTCCCCACGTCCGTCACCATCCCGATGGCCTGCGCGCTCCCGCGGTCGAGCAGTTGCGTGACCGTGGCGGGGTTGATGTCCACGCAGACGACGCGGGTCGTCGAGGGGAGGCAGTTGCCGACCGCGACCGAGTGCAGGAGGGTGGAGAGCATCAACACGAGGTCGGCCTCGTGCGCCTGGTCGCGGATGGCGTTCTGTGCCTCCACCGCGTCCGTGATGGTGTCCGGGAGCGGGCCGTCATCGCGGATGGAGCCCGCGAGGACGAAGGGTACGTCGTTCTCCACGCACTCGTACATCACGCCCTCCTCGACGACTCCCTCCTCGACCGCCTCGGCGATGCCGCCCGCGCGGATCACCTCCGAGATGGTGTAGATGTGGTGCTTGTGGCCCTTCCGCGGGCTCTCCATCGTCTCCACGTTCATCCCCAGGCTCGTGCCGTACCGCCCGCGCTCGACGTCGTGCACTGCGAAGCCGTTCCCCGCCGACAGCATGTCCACGTACCCCTCGCGGACGAGGCGCGCGAGCGCGTCGCCCGCGCCCGAGTGCACGAGCGCCGGCCCGACGACCGCGAGCACGTCCCCGCCCGACTCCTCCGTCTCCGCTATCGCCTCCGCGATCTCTCCGATGAGCGACGCCGACGGCCGCTCCGAGGAGACGCCGCCCTGCATGAACCCGAACGGCCCGCCGCGCCCGCGCGGGCGCTCCGGCGGGTCGACGCGCACCCCGGCCTCGTCCGTGACGACCAGGTCGCCCTCTTCGACGGCGTTCAGGACCTTCGTGTACGCGCGCGGGCCGTCACCCTCGTCGTCGCCCGCCTCCACGACTACCGCGCAGTCCATCTCGATGCGCTCCACCGGCAGCCACTCGCCCTCGTACCGTACGCTCGTCGGGTGGTTCGTCGTCGAGTAGAACCCCTCCGGCACCACCCGGTCCGCGGGCGCGGGCGCGAGCGTCGCGTCCGGCGGGTCCGCCAGATGTGCGCCGTTCTGGTGGAGTTCGTGGAGCACCTCGCGCAGGTGGTCCTCGTCCTCGGCGGAGACGAGCATCCGGCAGTACGACTCCGCATCCTTGTGCTTGCCCACCCGGAACTCCTCCACCTCGAACTCCCCGCCGAGGTCCATCACCGCCCCGAAACACCGCTGCATCAGCCCCGAGTCGATGATGTGCCCCTCCAGTTCGACCTCGCGCGCTGCCGTCATGGCGTGGTGGTCGGGAGACGCGCGTATGTGTGTTGCGCCGGGGGCAAGTAGTGGACTGGCGGCGTAGTCGAACGCAGACGGTTTACCACCCCGGCGTGTAGCGTCGAACGGCCGATGACGAGCGCACCGGGCCGAGCCGGACTCGGCATCCGGCGATGACGAGCCCTATGAGTGCCGCTAGGTTGCTATCAACGCGTAGCAACACGTTATTCTATTTTCCCGCCAAGCAACGTCAAACACTGTTTTGGCCGGTTTCACCACCCATAATCTCAACAAACTCATAATCCCATCTCCATTACTGGAAATAAACTGTTGAGTGACGAGCCCTATGAAGAACGGGACCCCATTATCGAACACGTGAACGGGACCACCTTCTATATCTGCCTCAACTGGTCGAATGTATAGTACAGAATGGGTATTTGGAAAAGATTAAACCGGGCGCCTCACTCCTGCGATCACCGAGAAAACGCGAACGACAACCGTTTTTTCTCTCAACCGCCTACTTCCAAACTGGGCCGATGATGAACTCACCGGACCGAACCAGTCTCGGCAGCTGGTGATGACGATCCCTATGAGTACTGCCAGGCCCCTCTACTTCACCGCTACCGTTCCGCAGTACCGACCAGGGTCACTTCTCCACGATACCGTTTGAGACCGCACGGGCATACAACTCATTGAGAACTCTTGGTGAGAGCATCATCGGAACCTCATTACGAACGTTCTCACTGTCAGCCACCCAGATGAGAAGAACAGTGAATAGGGGCGATACCGCCCCACACGGCCATACTACCCCGTCGGAGCGACACAGCGCCACGATGCATATAAAAGATGCGTAAATACGCCCCTGATACTCTTTGTTTTATAACCGTCTTTCTTCACTTGATGAATGGTAACTCAGAGATGCCGGACGAATCACGGACTGAGACATCAGAATTATCACCTACTATCGTGTTCGACGC
>CAZYYH010000148.1:0-5197 GCA_964651725.1 uncultured Halobacteriales archaeon
ACGACCAGCACGTTCCGCGCGTTGCCCATCCCGGTCGCTATCGGCGTCGAGACGTAGGGATTCGCGGCGGCCGGGTCCTCGCCGGGGAGGATACCGACGGTCTCGCCGCCCGCGTTCCTGGCTCCCTCGCACGCCGCCGCCATCACGCCGCCGAGACCGCCGCAGACGACCGTGTGGCCACGCTCCCCGAGCAGCCGACCGACCGTCCGAGCTGACTCGGTCTCCGCCTCCGTCACTCGTCCCCCGCCGATGACGCTCACTCGCATGGCGTGTGGCGCGGGCGCGACCGGCACAAGGGTTGCGGTCGTCGCCACGCAAAGCTTTTTGCGCACTCGGTGTCGGTGTCTCGACAATGCGACCGGGCCGCCTCGTCCACCGGCTCGCACAGGTGTATGCCATCCTGCTCGTCGCCGTCGGCGTCGCCACCGCGCTCTGGGTCGTCGGCCCGAGACTCGTCGGGTCGCCGACGCTCGCCGGCACGTGGTTCGCCGTCGGCGGCTTCGGCTTGCTCCTCCTCGCGTCGCTGCTGATGACGGTCGCCTCCCGGTGACGCTTTTGGTCCCCGCCGACCACGCCCCGGTATGCGCGTCGTCTCGCTGCTCCCGGCCGCCACCGAGATGCTGTACGCGGTCGGCGTCGAACCCGTCGCCGTCTCCCACGAGTGCGACCACCCGCCGGCCGCACGTGACCTGCCGACCGTCGTCTCCGCCCGCGTCGACGACGCGGGCGACAGCGCGTCGGTCGACGAGCAGGTCGCGGCCGCCGTCGCCGAAGGCGGCGTCTTCGAGGTCGACGCGGCCACGCTCCGCGACGCCGAGCCCGACCTCGTCCTCACCCAGGGAACCTGCGACGTGTGCGCCGTCGGTACCGCCGATGCGGCCGCCGTCGTCGAGCGCCTCGACCTCGACGCCGACGTGCTCACGACGCACGTCCACTCGCTCAACGACCTGTTCGAGGACCTCCGGCGCGTCGGCGCGGCCGTCGGGCGGCCCGACCGCGCCGAGCGGGCGGTCGCCGACCTCCGCGAGCGCGTGCAGGCGGTCTCGGCGGCCGCCCCCGACGACGACCGCCCGAGTGTCGCCGTCCTCGACTGGCTGGACCCCGTGATGGTCGCCGGCCACTGGATGCCGGAGATGGCCGACCTCGCTGGCGCGACCTACCCCCTGGCCGACCCCGGCGACCGCTCCGCGCCCCGGGAGTGGGCGACCGTCCGCGACGCCGACCCGGACGTGCTCGTCGCCGGCCCCTGCGGGTTCGCGCTCGACCGCACGCTCGCGCACGCCGACGACCTCACCGGCCGCCCCGGGTGGCGTGATCTGACCGCCGTCCGGAACGGCCGGGCGCACGCGATGGACGGCCACCACCTCCTCAACCGGCCCGGCCCCCGGCTCGTGGACTCCCTGGAGCATCTCGCCGGCCTCATCCACCCCGACCACTTCGACGCGCCGCCCGACGACGTGGCGCGCTCGCTCACCCCCGCGGACGCACCCACCGAGTGACTGCCGGCTCACTCCCCACGGCGATTAGAGAAGCCGGGAGTGGCCCGGTGACGGCCGACCGACCAGCCGCCCGGGTGGGACTTCGAAAGGGGCCGTGCGTGGTTCGTAAGACGCCTCCAGCGTCTTTCGCCATCCCGGAAATCGGAGATTTCCGGCGACTCCGGGAAGGCGGCCGACGCAAGCACCGCAACGACCGAGCGACCGGAGGGAGCGAGGGAGTGAGGAGCGCAGCGAAGCCCCCGACCGGAGCGGGCGGGGCTTCCGGAGGTCGTCGCGTCCACTCCAGCTCGACCGATAGCGGACCCCGAACGGGCCAATCTAAAACCCTTCAGTCGAAGTCGGGCGGTCGCCCCTCCAGAAAGGCCCGGACGCCCTCCTCGTGTTCGGGCGTGGCGTAGGCCTGTGACTGCACGAGCATCTCGTAGTCGAGTGCCTCGTCGGGGCCGTGGCCGAGCGTCGCGTGCATCGCCTGCTTCGCCAGTCCCAGGGTCTTCGTGGGTCGGGCGGCGAGCGTGTCGAGGAGGTCGCCGACGGCGTCGTCGAGGTCGCCGTGGGGGACAGTCTCGTTCACGAGATCCATCTCGGCGGCCTCGCTCGCCGAGTAGAGGTCGGCGGTGAACACGAGTTCCTTCGCGCGCCGGAGACCGACCAGCCGCGGCAGCAGGAACGTCGTGGCGGTGTCCGGCACCAGCCCGACCCTGGCGAACGCCGCGCCGAGGCGCGCGGACTCGGCGGCGATTGCAAAGTCCGACGCGGCGACCACGGCAAGGCCGGCTCCCACGGCGTCGCCGTTGACGCGAGCGACGATGGGCACCGGGCAGGACAGCATCGTCTCCGCGAGTCGGCCGAACGTCTCCGCGACGCGCTCGTACGCCTCGCGCGGCGTCCAGTCGCGCTCCGCCATCGACTCGATGTCGCCGCCCGCGGAGAACGCGTCGCCCTCGCCCGTCAGCACGACCGCGTCGTGGTCTGCGGGGTCGGCCCGACCGATCTCGTCCGCGAGGGTCGCCGCCACCTCGGCCGTGAACGCGTTCTTCACCTCGGGTCGGTCGAACGTGATCCGGAGGACGCCGTCCGCGTCGGTCGTCTGCATACGCCCGGAATCGCACCGCGCACATTTAATTGTGCGGCGGGCGACGCCCCGACATGGACATCGAGGCGTTCTTCGAGTCGATGCCGTTCGCCGACCTGCTCGGCGTCGAGGTGACCGAGGCGGCCGACGGCCACGCCGAGGGCTACCTGGAGATGCGCGACGAACTCTCGTGGAACGACGACCGGCTGATGGCCCACGGCGGCGTCACGTTCACGCTCGCGGACACGGTCGGCGGCGCGGCACTCGTCTCCGTGGTGGACCAGCCCGTCCCCACCATCGACATGCGAATCGACTACCTCTCCGCCGGCACCGGCGACCTGGCCGCCGAGGCCGACGTGGTGCGCTGCGGCGGCGACGTGGGCGTCGTGGACGTGGACGTGTACGCCGTCGAGGACGACGAGTTGATCGCCGACGCGCGCGGCGTCTATAAGACCGGGTAGCCCGGCCGCGCACCCCGGCGAGGTAGCTTCTTACCCCCGCATCACGAACCCCGTGGTGTGACAGCAATGGTACGTGATGACGTGGCACGAACCGTCTACGACCAGATCACCGTGGACGTGGGCGGCCGGGGCACCATCGAGCCGATCACGGCGGCGCTCGACGCGGACGACCCGCCGCCGCTCCGGGCGGCGGAGACGCTCCACGAAGCGGTGGACGCGGGCGACGCGGTGGTGGTGCTGACCGGCTTCCCCATCCCGCCGACGATGGTGCCGGAGACCGACGGCCCGCCCGGGGCGGCCGCGCTCGCCGCCGCGCTCGACCGCGGACTGGACGCGGACGTGGTCGTCGCGTGCGAGCCGGACGCGGTCGACATCTGCGCGGCGACCGCGAACGCGGCCGGGCTGAGCGTGGTGGACCGCGAGGCCGCGCTCGGGTCGCAGCGTACGGTCGCGGTCGAGGCGTTCCCGGTCGAGCGCGCGGCGGCCGCCGAGTACGCGAGGGACGTGGCCGCCCTCGACCCGGCCGCGGTCGTCGCCGTGGAGAAGGTCGGACCGAACCGCGCCGGCGTCTACCACAACATGGCGGGGTACGACGTGAGCGGCGCGACGGCGAAGGTCGGAGAGCTGTACGACCGCCTCGACGGCGCGCCGACGGTCGCGGTCGGCGACGCCGGCAACGAGGTCGGGATGGGCGAGGTGGCGGCGGCGGTCCGGGACGCCATCCCGTACGGCGAGACGTGCCAGTGTGACTGCGGCGAGGGCATCGCGTGCGCGCTCGGGGCGGACGTGCTCGTGCCGGCCGCGGTGTCGAACTGGGGCGCGAGCGCCATCGCCGCGTGCCTCTCCCTGCTCGTCGGCGACTCGCTGCTCCACGACCCCGCGGTCGAGCGTCGGCTGCTCCGGGCCGCGAGCCGCGCCGGAGCCATCGACGGCATCGGCGGCGGCACCACCGGCTGGTGCGACGGCCTGCCGACGGACGCCCACGCCGCGGTGGTGCGGCTGCTCGGCGAGGCGGTCGGCGCGTCCGTCCACGACCGCGGTGGCGGCGAACTCGGACGGTAGGACTGCCGCGACGGTGCCTTTCTTGTACACCGGGCGTGTACCTGGGTAACGAATGGCAGAGGACACGCGCGTCGGCGTCGACATCGGCGGGACGTTCACCGACGTGGTCACGATACGCGACGGGACCGTCCGGGTGACGAAGACGCCGTCGACGCCGGCCGCCCCCGAGGCGGGCGTCGTGGACGGGCTGGAGAAGGCGACGGGGAAGGCGGCGTTCTCGTTCGGCGACGTCTCCTTCCTCGCGCACGGCACGACGGTCGCGACGAACGCGGTGCTGGAGCGCGAGTGGGCGGACACCGCGCTCGTGACGACGGAGGGGTTCCGGGACGCCCTGGAGATCGGCCGACAGGCCCGCCCCGACATCTACGACCTCGGGGCGGAGAAGCCGACGCCCGTCGTCGAGCGCGACCGGCGCTTCGAGGTGCCGGAGCGCCTCGACGAGCGCGGCGGCGTCGTCACCCCGCTCGACGAGGACCGGGTGCGGGAGGTGGCGAGGGAGATAGCCGACGCCGGAGTCGAGAGCGTCGCCGTCAGCCTGCTGTTCGCGTTCGAGAGCGACGACCACGAGCGCCGGGTGCGGGAGTTGCTGGAGGCCGAGGGTCTCGACGTCTCCTACTCGCTGTCGAGTTCGGTGCTCCCGGAGATACGCGAGTACGAGCGCACCCTCGCCACGGCGCTCAACGCCGGTCTCAAGCCCGTGATGGACGCGTACGTCGGCGCGCTCGCGGCGGACGTCGCCGAACTCGGCGTGCCGGCGGAGCTGAAGATAATGCAGTCGAACGGCGGCATCATCACCGCCGACGTGTCGCGCGAGCGCCCCGTCAACACGCTGCTATCCGGCCCTGCGGCGGGCGTCCAAGGCGCGGCGTACGTCGCTCGACTCGCAGGCCTCGACGACGTGGTCACGATGGACATGGGCGGTACGTCCTGTGACGTCTCGCTCGTGCAGGGCGGCGACCCCGTCATCTCGACGGAGGTCGCGGTCGGCGACTACCCGGTGAGCGTGCCGATGATCGACGTGCACACCATCGGCGCGGGCGGCGGCTCGATCGCGTGGGTGGACGCGGGCGGCGCGCTCCGCGTCGGCCCGAAGTCCGCGGGCG
>CAZYYH010000149.1:0-5184 GCA_964651725.1 uncultured Halobacteriales archaeon
GCTCGACTCGACAGCCGCCGTCGGGCGGGACTCCGGAAGGGGCCGGTCGGTGCGGGAAGCACGGCGACGAGGACCGCAGCGAGCCGCGCGACCGCACCGACCGGGGGCTTCCGAGCCTGCGTGCCCGGTGCAACCAGGGGTACCATCAGCTACGCACCACGAGCACCCCCGCGTTCCCGCGCTCGTCCACGTAGCCGCCGTCCGCGGGCGGTTTCACGTCGACCGCGAGCAGGCCCTCGGCCTGGTTCGGCGCGAGCGACGGCGACACCGTCACGGTCGCGGTACCGTTCGGCCCCGTACGCGCCGTCCGCACGCCGTCGAGCGACGCGGTGTCGCCCTTCACGAGCACGACCGCGTCCGCGACCGGCGAGCCGTCCGCGGCCACGACGGTCACGTCGATCTCGTGCGTGCCGGGCGCGACGACCTCCGGGGACGGCCGCGCGTCGAGTTCGGTGACGCCCAGACCGGCGATGCCCGAGATGGTGTTGAGCATGACGCTGAGGCTGGCGACGCCGACGACGAACGCGATGACGAGTCGGACCGGCAGACCCTCGACCGCGCGCTCGTCCTCGCGGAATCGTCGTAGTCGAGACCGTTCTAGTTGTGACTGGAACGATTCGGGCGAGTCGCGGCGGCCGTCGAGCGGGGACATGGGCAGGGTTCGTCACGCTCTCGGATTTAAAGGTTCGCCTCATCGAGGCGCTGCTTCCCCGTCGAGTAACTCCCGTCGCCTGCGCTGTCGGGCCGCCAGTCACACGGGGCTGGGACGGCGACCGTCGGAGCCGCCGGTCACTCGTCTGCGAGTCGGTCGAGGCACTCCGTGGTGAACGTGTTGAGGTCGCGGGCGGTGTCGGGTTCGAGCGCGACCAGGACGCCCCGGCGATTCCCGGTCGGGAAGTGCATGACGATGGCCTCCTCGAACCGCCGGACGGTCACGTAGAGGTCGCCGAACGGGAACGCGCGTTCTTCGGCGGCGGTCGCTTCGGGTTCGACCCGCTTGAGCATCCGGTCGATCTGACTCCGGAGGCGATTCCGGCGGATGTCCTCGCGCAGGTACAGCACGTCCGTCGAATCCCGGCGATACCGGGCTACGCCGCGAAGATACTCCCCTGCCCGATCTTCGAGATACTCTACCAGTTCGGCCGTAGGCATGGTTTCTGCTTTCGATAGTGGACGATAAGCGTTCGGATAGCGCATAAACTCCGTGAAACGTCAAAAACGTTTATGCGGTGGTGGGACGTACGCGGCAGGGTGTCAAAGCAAACGTGGGACGAACAAATCGGGCAGCGATTTGCCGCGCTACGTGACTGGCTCGCGGCCCGCCCGTTCCGGGGACCGCCGGCGGAGTGGGACGCCGATTACACGACCGGCCACGATCGCCGGACTACCGACCGCGAAGAGTGACTGTACGGTGACGAACCGGCCGGCCCAGGGCTCGCCTACGCGACCGACAGCAGAACGAGGGCCACTCCCCCGACTCCGGATGCCACGCCGATCCATCTCGCCAGGCGGTCGCCCCAGCCGACCGCGCGCTCCGTCGAGAGGACCACCGCGATGGCGGCCATCCAGAGGACGTTCATCGAGCCGACCACGATCATGACGGCGAACAGCGCCCAGCAGCACCCGATGCAGAAGGCGCTGTGTTGCAGGCTCATCCGTGCGGCCCCGCGAACCCCGGGCTGGTGGTACTCCATCAGGAATCCGAGCGGCGTGCGACAGTACGTCAGACACCGGTGCTTGTACGGCGAGAGCTGGTACGCGGACAGCACCACCAGCGTTCCGCCGAACAGGAGCGCGCCGCTCTCGGTGGCGATGGCGGCTATCGGCACCACGGCGTTCACGACGAGCGGAACGAGTCCGGTGAGCGCCCACGCGAGTGCGTACGTCCCCATGAAGGCGCTCACGCGCGCCGCCTTCCCCGCTCTCGTCGTCCCGTCGAGCGTCCCGTAGTACATCCGGAACAGCGGCATCGACGACGGGTACATCATCGCGATCATCATCACGCCCCACACGACCAGGTACAGCAGGACTCCCGAGAGTCCGTTCGCCAGCGCCATCGCTTCCGGCGCTCCGGGGTCGGACACGTGGAGTCTCGGCACCGACCCCGGCATCGGGAGCCATCGATCGACGATAGCCACCCACGCGAGCAGAGCGATCGCGTAGGTGACGACCGCGACGACGGATGTTCGGCGGCGGTCGAGCCGGTCTCGAATCAAGCGTTCTGCGGGCATCGAGGGATCCGGGCGGACGTCAGGCGTTCGCCATCTCGAACTCGGCGAAGTACGAGTTGTTCCCCGCGACGTCCCACGTGAAGTCGTCGTCGTAGGAGACGGAGGCGGTCGTCGACTGTCCGATCTTCGGCTCCATGCCCTTCGCGAGCGGGTGGGGCGAGACCGTGGCGTTCTCGCCGTTGAAGCCGGGTTTGCCGGCCACTTCCATGGAGACGAAGTCGCCGACCGTGACCGCGATCTCCTCGCCGTCCCGTTCGAAGGTGATGGGGGCGGTCACGGCGTCGGCGCGCCCGTAGTGCGTGTCGGCGATGGTGGCCCAGAGGCCGCCGGCTCGCCCGAGGTAGATGTCCTCGAAGGCGGCTCGCTGGTCGTCGTCCGCCGCCTCGTCGACGACGAGCACCACGTCCCACGCGACGTCCGGGTCGAACATGACACCCTCGTCGGAGCGGGCGAGCAGCGCCGCGTTCAGCCCGCTCAGGTCCACGTCGCCGTACTGGCCGTCCTCGACGTGCCACGCGATCGAGACCGTACAGGCCCCGTCGTCCGGTCGCTCCATCCAGATGCACTGACAGGCGACGTCGCAGTTGCAGGCTTCGGCGTAGTCGCCCTCTATGTGCCACGTTTCCGTCATATTTATGACTCCACAGTACGTGTCAGCATCAATTATATTAAGTGTACTGCCGGCCGCGTCGAGGTGGCGGTGTTCCCACTCCTGCATACGAATACGTGGAGCGTACGGACTCTGCCATCAAGGGGATAGAATCTGATAGATATGAGGGTCTATATGTACGTATAGTGGTGGATGTACGAACGAAACGGGTTCGACGGAGCGGATGGTTCGCGTGCGAGGTGTGGGGACATCGAGGGCCCTGAACGACCGCGACGGCGATACCGCGGAGGCGATGGCTTGGAACCGGTCTTCGAGGGCGCGGTGACGTGGCGGAGAGCGAACAGCTATATCCGGTGCGTGCGTACGAGTCTCATGGCATCGTACACCAAGAGCGCGCCGCTCGACGACGTCGAGTTCCTCGCGCGGTCGGAACACCGGGTCACCGCACTGGCCGCACTGGCTAGACGGCCCCAGAGCCGAGCCGACGTCCGGGCGATGACCGGCGTCTCGCAGTCCACTATCGGGCGTACGTTGCGCGAGTTCGAGGACCGACACTGGATCGTCAGGGACGGGAACCACTACGAGGCGACGCAGCTCGGTGCGTTCGTCGCGTCGGGCGTGCGGGAGCTGATCGACCGGGTCGAGACCGAGCAGGCGCTACGGGACGTCTGGCAGTTACTTCCGGGCGAGGCGAGCGGATTCACCGTCGAGATGTGCTCCGACGCGGTCGTGACGGTCGCCGAGGCCGACGACCCGTACGGCCCGGTGAACCGGCTCATCTCCCTGCTACGAGAGACGGATGGGTTCCGGTTCGCGGGGTTCGACGTGGCCCTGCTCGAGCCGTGCAAGGACGAACTCTGCCGGCGGATCGCCGACGGTACGCGCGCGGAGATCATCAACCCGCCGAGAGTGGCCAGGTACATCCGCTCGACGCATCCGGAGCAGTTCTCCGAGGCTCTGGAGAGCGGAAATCTCACGGTCCGGCTGCACGACGACCTGCCGCCATACGGAGTCAGTCTCTTCGACGACCGGATAGCCATCAGCGGCTACGACCCCGACAACGTGGCGGTCCGGGTGCTGGTCGATACCGACGCGCCCGAGGCGCGCGAGTGGGCGGAATCGACGTACGAGTCCTATCGGCGCGAGATCCCGACGGTCGCTCTCGAACGGACCGTGGCGTGACTGCACGGGCGTCGTGAGCGGGCGGAGCCACTCCGACGGCCACTCTCGATAGTCGCGTCGCCGCCCGAGGCGCTCGGTACTGGGGGACTCGCTCGGCGAACGGGCGATCCGTACGACGGACTTGTCGTCGCTTGCATCTAGTGACCGGCTTTCGTCGCCTGCAAGCCGGTCGGTGGCTGCTGGAGTGTCAATAGATAGCTATCTAACCCTTACGCGCGTATCGTCCCCCGCCGGGAGGCGAAACTACCTATGGCGCACGCACACAAACTCGACTGCGAGACGGCGGCAGCCGACTGCCGGTTCATCATCCAGTCGGAGAACGAGGAGGAAGCGATCGAACTGGCCAGACAGCACATGAAGGACGTCCACGGCCGAGAGTACACGGACGAGGAGCTTCAGGACGAACATCTGCAGGTCGTGTAGCGGCACCTCGCTTCGAGCCTGCCGCGCTTTCTTCGCCACAGCACGCCGACGTAGTTCCCGATTCCGACCCGTGCCGGAGGTGGAACTGACCACGGTGAGAGGACTCGTCGATACCGTCGCCGGCATCGACGGGGCCGTCCCGAACCACTGCCGTCCCGGCCGATGGCTCCCCGCTTGCAGTCGGTGACCGCCTTTCATCGGCTGCAAGGGAGCCACGGACTGGCGCGATCCCACTAGATGCCTACATATCCCGTCCCCTCGTAACCTCCTGCCGGGAACGACACCATGACCCACAGTCAGAAATCGAACTGCACGGACAGCCACTCTCGCGTTCGGACGACAGTCCTCGGAGGAGATGAGACGCCATGTCGGTGAGAAACGGAGTGGACGTCGAGCAGCTCGGCCAGGCGATCGAAGCGATCACCGATGAGCCGGATGCCGGGCGATTCGAGTTCCGCGCGGAGACGGAATGGACCGACGCACTACGGTGCGTGACGTCGATAAACGAGTTCGACCAGGCCGGCGAGCGAGTGTCCGGTCGGGAGTTCCAGATCGAGGGCGACGAACCGGAGCAGATCCTCGGAGCGCGGACGGCTCCGAACGCGGTAGAACTCCTGCTCGCCGCTCTCGGGTCGTGTCTGAGCGTCGGCTACGCGGCGAACGCCGCGGCCATGGGCATCGACCTCGACGAACTCCGGTTCGAACTCGAAGGGGACGTCGACCTCCGGGGTTTCCTCG
>CAZYYH010000150.1:0-5182 GCA_964651725.1 uncultured Halobacteriales archaeon
CCGCCGCGAGCGCGAGCGCGGGAGCCGCCACGACCGCGAGCCCCGTCCCCGCCAGCGTCGCCTGGCCCGTACGTCCCGGTCGAGGCCGCCGCTTCCAGTCCATCGCTCCACCCCACCGCCCGCACCGACAAAAGCGTTCAGGCCGTCGTCTGTCGGTCGGCGTGCGGGCGTCGGACGCTTCCGGTCACACCAGCCGGTAGGTCCCGCGCGACTCCGACACCTCGCCCGCCCGCGCCAGCTTCGCCAGCGCTCGCTCCACGTACCCCTCGGGCACGCCGCGCTCAGCCGCGTACGCCGCTACCTCGTCCACGGTCGGCTCGTCGAGTTCGCGGAGCGCCGCGCGCACCGTCTCCTCGCGGCTCCGGCCGCCCCCTTCGCCCTCGCTCGCGCGCTCGCCCGCGGCCGCCACCTCCTCGGCGTCCAGCCCCGACCGCTCCAGGTACTCGTCGTCGCTCACGCCCGCGTCGTCGACCTGCGCTTCCAGCTCCGCGAAGGAGTCCATCGCCGCGAACGCCTCGCCCTCCCCCTGCCGGTTCGCCAGCATCGACGCCCGCACCTCCCGCGCGTGATCCTCGTCGTCGGTCGTCACGAACCGCTTCAGCTTCGCGTAGCGGTGGCGCTTCCCGCACCGCGGACACCCCGTCGTCTCCGGCTCGTCCGCCACCACCCACAGCGCACTGCACTCGTCACACCCGACCACCGCGTACATATCCATCGGTCGGGCCGCATCGGGTTTCAACCCTCGGATGCGCGGGCAGGAACGGGGTGCACTCGCGCGCCGGAGATAGCCGGGAGCCACGATGTCGGCTACGTGTTCTCCAATAATCGACGAGAACGAGACTGGCGACCGGCGAAACCGGATTCGGCTACCCGAGCTTGTCGTACGTCTCGCGGTTGTTCCGCCAGTACCAGAGTCCGGCACCGACGAGCGCGACGGCGACGAGCACGCCCGCGCCCATCAGCAGCATCGACGTCTGCTGCTTCGAGGAGGCGGAGGCTTCGGCCTTCTCCGTGGCCTGGCCGGCGAGGCGCTGCGCGTTCTCGAAGTTGCCGTTGTCGTACGCGGAGACCGCGCTCGACACGAGATCCTCGGCTTCCGCGGTGTCGGCACCCGCGTCGGCCGTGTCCTCGACGGCGTCTTCGGCGTCGCCGATGGCGGTGCGCGCCGCCTGGCTATCCTCCGTGTACGGCCGCGTCGAGTGCGACGCGAGCGACGAACTGGTGCCGCCCTGCTGGGTCTGTGCGAGCGACGCCACGAGCACCGACTGCGCCGGGTCGTAGCTCCAGTTGCCCACCTCGGACACGGTGCCCTCGACCTCCACCTCGATCTCGTTCACGCCGTTCTCGGCCGCGATGGAGTGGTTGAACGTGGGCTGGTTGTACGTCTCCTGTGCGATCTTCGCCCCGGTCTGGTCGTACGTCGTGACCGTCCACGTCACCTGCGTGAGGTTCGTCTCCCCGCGGAGCGTCCACTGGTCGTACTCCGAGTAGAGTTCGGTGAGCGTGAACGTCGACGTGACCTTCGAGTCGACCTCGGCGCTGTCGGGGACGCCGTCGGCACTCACGGAGACGGCGGCCGCGGCGGGCGCGACGGCGGCGACCAGGGCGAGCGATACGGCGACCAGGACGGCGAGTTTAGAACAGCGGGTCGAGTTCATCTTCCTCGTCTTCGACCAGATCCTGGAGGTTCTCCTCACTCTCGGAGCGCAGTTCCTCGATGTTGTCCTGTGCCTCGATGGCGACCTGCTGGAGTTCCTTGATGCGGGGGACGTTCGTGACGCCGGAGAGCATCACGACCGACGCGACCTTGCCCGACGACTCCACGGGGTAGTCACCGCCGCGGACCTCCATCGAGCCGGTCTGCTCCTCGAGCCACTTCCGGCCGCGCTCTATACCTTTCCGATTGAGGTAGCGCGACGGTCCCGCCATCACGAGCAGCGCGCGCTCCGCGCCGTCGATCTCGCAGGGGAGCGTGAGGCGGCCGAGCGCGGCCTTCCGCACGAGGCTGGTGATGCGGTTCGTGGTGTTCGCGGAGTCCTCGACGCCGGAGCCCTCCGACCCGCCCGTGAACCGGGAGAGCAGGCCGCCCGAGGACTGCTCGTTCCGGACGGACTCGGAGGCGTAGCCGACGGTGGAGACGCCGCCGCCCGCGAGCGTGTTGATGATCTCCGAGGAGTCCACGACGCTCTCCGCGACTTCGCTGCCGCTGTCGACCTCGCCCGCGCCGAACAGGATGCCGAAGCGCGTCACGATCTCCTCGTTTATCTCCTCGTAGCCGGACTCGACGGACTCGCCCGACTTCCGCCACGCGTCGTTGTCGAAGACGAGGAGGTTGTCGACCTCCCGGACGAACGTCTGGAACGACCGGGCCGCGTTGAGCGTGTAGATCCCGCCCTCGTCGCCGCCCGGCAGGACGCCCAGCCCGTACACGGGCTCGGTGTAGATGCGCTTGAGGTGCTTGGCGAGGACGGGCGAGCCGCCGGAGCCCGTGCCGCCGCCGAGACCCGAGATGATGAGGAACGCGTCCACCTCGTGGACGGGGATGTTGTCGATAGCCCCCTGTATCTCGTCGATGTCCTCCTCGGCGATCTCCGCGCCGAGTTCGTTGTCCGCGCCGACGCCGTGGCCCTTCACGCGCGACTGCCCGATGAGCACTCGATTGCCCTCCGGGATGTGCTGGAGCCCCATGAGATCGGCTTTCGCGGTGTTGACGGCGACGGCGGCCCGTACGATGTTTGACCCCGTCTTCTTGTCGTACTCGATGAACTTGTCGAGTATCTTCCCGCCCGCTTGGCCGAACCCGATCATCGCCAGTTTCATTCTCGATGCACCGTTGCAGGAATACAGAGGCATCACCGTGATAAGCGTTTTGATGCCAGGCGTCAGACGACTGAGGGGTAGGAGCCGGATAACCGGAGGGCGCACGGCCGAAACCTCCGGAATTAATCACCTGTTAACGTCCTCAGACGCCGAGTACAGCTCCGTCTACTGCGGCTGTTTATAAGTGGACACGTCGACGCCGAGGTACGATGGCAGCGCGCGGAGGTCGTCCGGCGAGATCCCGAACGCCGTCACGTCGTTCTCTCGAACGGTGTTTTCGACGCCGAGCGACCGGTACTGTTCCACGCCGAACGGCACGAACGGGAGCGGGTCCGCCAGGGTCAGCCCCAGCTTCGCCAGCGGCATCGGAATCGGAAGGATCGTCACCGGCTTGCCCTCCGCGCGGTAGACGAGCCGCGTCACGTCCGCGAGCGTCAGCACCTCCGGACCGCCGATCTCGTACGTTTCGCCGTCGTGTGCCTCGTCGAGCGCGTCCGCGAGCATCGGCATGAGATCCTCGACCCAGATGGGCTGGAAGGGGGTCCGCCCGCCGCCCGGCAGCCCCGTCACGTACGGCGTCGTCAGGAGCTTCGTGAACGACAGGATCTCCGCGTCCTCGCCGAACACGAGCGACGGCCGGAAGATGGTCCACGCTACCTTCGACTCCCGTACCACCTGTTCCGCCTTCCCCTTCGCTCGGAGGTACGGAGTCGGACCGTCCGGGTCGACTCCGAGCGCGCTCATCTGTAGGAGCTTCCGCACCCCTTCCTCCTCGCACGCTCGGACCACGTTCTCCGTCCCGCCGAGGTGGACGCGCAGGTGCTCCCGTTCGCCACCCTTCGGCTTGAACAGCGGCGTCAGCGACACCAGGTTCACCACGGCGTCCATCCCGTCCACCGCCGCAGCCACGTCGTCGTAGTTCGTCACGTCGCCCGTCACGCGCTCGACCGCCGCCGGCAGGTCGGCGTCCTCCGGCGTCCGCGACATCGCGGTCACGTCGTGGCCGCGATCCATCAGCTCTGGACAGAGGTTCGTGCCGATGAAGCCCGTACCGCCAGTCACGAGAACGTCCATAATCCGGCTTTTCCCACGCTCGGACCGTAAAGCTACGGGTAACTTTGCCAACGGGCTGATCTCCCCGCTCTCGCCCGAGTCTGTGTTAGTAATAGGGCCGGCAAGCGATACTATCGGCTATCCGCCACATTACGTTCCTCGCAGCAGTTCTGTCCGTGCCAAGAGCGACGAGCAATCGACCAACGGTCCGCAGTGGACGCTGCTCCGGACTCGCGGCGAGATCCACAGCTACCTGCTAACTATCGAGTCGATAGTACGCTACACCGGCCATCTCCGTTCGAGCCGACCGGAGCCACCGGCCGGGCTGCGTCGCTTCCGGATCTATGGCTCGTTTGCCAAGGGCTTAATCCCCCTGGCAGTAATCTGCTTGTATGCTCGTGACGCTGGAGGGCATCGACGGCTCCGGGAAGACGACGGTGTGGGAGTCCCTCCGCGCGGCCCGCGGCGATGGCTTCGCGTTCACGCGGGAGCCGACGGACTCGTGGCTCGGCGAGGCCGTCCGGCGCTCCATCGACGACGACGACTCCGACCCGCTCGCCGAACTGTTCCTGTTCACCGCGGACCACGCCGACCACCTCTCGCGAGTCGTGAAGCCCGCGCTGGAGCGCGGCGAGGTGGTCGTGTCGGACCGCTACTCCGACTCGCGGTACGCGTACCAGGGTGCGGCCCTGGAGGGCGTCGTCACCAGGCCGATGGAGTACGTGCGCGGCATCCACCAGCCCTTCACCGTGCAGCCCGACGCCACCATCTACCTCGACGTGGACCCGGAGACGGGTGCGGCACGAAGCGGTGCGACGGACAAGCTGGAGCAGTCGGCGTTCCTCGCGCAGGTCCGCGCGAACTACGAGGCGCTCGTGGACAGCCAGCCCGGCCGGTTCGTGCGCGTCGACGCGACGCAGCCGCCGGAGACCGTCATCGAGGACGTGGAGGACGCGCTCGACCGCATCCTCGACCAGCGCCGATGACCGACCGCGAGTCGGACGGGGACAGCGACGCGCGCCCCGACCGCTCCGACGACGGCGGCGGTCTCCGGTTCTGGCTCCCGCCCCTCACACTGCCGGACGCCGTCTTCCCGTCCGACCTCCGCATCGACCTCCCCGCGCCCGGCGTCGAGCGCCGCGTCGCGCTCTCCGGCACGCGGCTGCTCGTCGCCGCGCTCGTCTTCGACGCGTTCGACGCCGCGTTCGCGCTCTGGGCGACAGACCCCGTCGTCGTCTGGGCGCGCGTCCTCGCCGGCATCGGCGTCGCCGCGCTCGCGACCGGCGTCTACGCGACGCTCTACGCGTGG
>CAZYYH010000151.1:0-608 GCA_964651725.1 uncultured Halobacteriales archaeon
CGCCGTAGTCGCCGCCCTCGGCGAACGCGCGGAACTCGTAGGTGCCGTCGAAGTCGAAGGTGTCGAGCGAGGTGGTGCTGCACGGGAAGTGCGGTCCGTCGGGACCGTCGCAGTGCTCGCCCTCGCTGCTGATCTCGACTATCCTGGTGTCGTACGGCAGTCCATCCCCCTTCGGGCCGAACTCGAACCACACGCCGCCGCCGGACGTGTCGTAGCCGAAGGTGGCGTCGCCGACGAGCGTCACGTCGTCCCCGTTGACGTGAGCGCCACGGGTCTGGACGTAGATGTTCGTGCCGCTACCACCACCGCCCCCGTCGCCGCCGTCACCGCCGTCGGATCGGACGCTGAACGCGCCGCTCGCCGCCGCCTGCCGTCGAAGCGGGAGTTCGTGCGGGAGAGCTACGCCGTCACGGTCTGCGTCCGACTCGCGGTGTTGCCGTTGCCGTCCGTCACCGTGAGCGTGACGTCGTAGCTACCCGACCCCTTCTTGTCCTGGAGCCGGTCGGAGCCGGACGCACTCGACCCGTTCACGCCGATGCTCGCGGAGTCGAGGGTCGGGCCCTGAGACCCCCGCGGCAAAAACGAAGTCGGGAGGTAGCGCGGCGAGG
>CAZYYH010000151.1:618-5165 GCA_964651725.1 uncultured Halobacteriales archaeon
CGCACTCGCCCGGTACTCGGGGTTGCTCGCGTAGTCGAGGCTCGCGCCGTTCGGCGCGCGCGTCGACTCGACCGACGAGAGGTCGCCGTCGGCGTCGGAGACCGCCCAGTCCACCTCGAACCGCGCCCAGCCGCCGTTGCTCCGGTTGTTGATGGAGAACGAGTCGATGGTCGGCGCGTTGTCGCCGCCACCGCCGCCGCCGCCGCCGTCGTGGCCGAGCGCGGCCGCGACGTCGAGCAGGCCCGAGCCTTGCTCGTCGCTCGACAGGCCGATGTCCTCGGCCGTGTCCTTGAGCGTCTGGCGAGCCTGACTGTTCGACGAGCCGTTCGCCATCAACTGACCGGCCGCGCCCGAGACGTGCGGCGTCGCCATCGACGTACCCGAGAGAGTGTCGTAGCCGCCGCCCACGTACGTCGAGTAGATGTCGCTGCCGGGTGCCGCGATCTCGATCTCCGGACCCACGTTGGAGAACGACGACAGGTTGTCGTTGCTGTCGGTCGAGGACACCGCCATGCACTCGGAGTACGCGGCCGGGTAGCCGACGGAGCCACCGTAGTCGTTGCCGGCGGCGGCGACGAGGAGCACGCCGTTGCTCTGCGCGTACTGGCACGCGTCCTGGACCGTCGAGGAGCCGGAGGAGCCGCCGAGGCTCATCGAGCCGACGTCCCAGCCCTGGTCGGCGACGTACTCGATGCCCGCCGCGATGTCCGACCAGTAGCCGCTACCGCCCGAATCGAGCACCTTGACGGCGTGGAGCGTCGCTTCCGTGGAGACGCCCACGACGCCCTCGGTGTTGTTCACCGCGTCCGCGATGCCCGCGCAGTGCGTGCCGTGCCCGTTGTCGTCCTCCCAGGATCCCGTGCCGGTGAAGTCGCTCCCGGCGCCGACGTTCGCCTGGAGATCGGGGTGGTCGCTGTCGATGCCCGTGTCGATGATGGCGACGTCCGCGCCGCCGCCGGTATCGCCGTTATCGTGTGCCACGTCGGCGTCCACGCGGTCAATGCCCCATGGCAGGGTCTGCGCGAGCGCGTGATACCGGCCGTTCGCCTCGACGTAGCGCACGTCGGCGCGCGCCGATAACGCGTCGGCCGCCTGCTTCGGCAGGCGCATCGTGAGCGCGTCGAAGTCGAACTCGCGCACCACGGCGTCCGCCTTCGAGAGCGCGGCCTGCCGGCCGCTCTCCGTACTGTATCCGAGGTTCACCTCGACGGTGTCGTCCGGCTTCGCGGACGCGAGCCCCGTCGCCGCGATGGCCCCACCCGCGAGCTTGAGCACGTCTCGCCTGTCGACCGCCTGGCTGTCGTGAGCCATGGATTCCGGCTCGAACGGAGGTAATTTAAAGATTCGTGTAGGTGTAAAACCCCTCCAATTTGCGAACTGGTGTTAGGACCCGACTAACGAAGCCTACAGCCGCCCTCGTCCGAGGAGTCGTAGCCGAGCGCCGCCACGTCCACCAGTCCGCAGCCCTGCCGGTTCGACTGTGCCACCCGCCCGTCGGAGCGCCCCCGGCGTCGCCACTCCGACCCGGGACTACCGAAAAACCGTCGGACCGGCCGCTCGCCTAGCAGGTGGCGCGCTCGACGTTGAGGCGGCCGACGCCCTGGCGGTTCGAGGAGAGGCCGATGTTGTCGGCGGTGTTCCGCAGGCGCTGTCCGACCACGAGCCACCCCCGTTGTAGTCGAAAACCTTCGCGCCCGCGAGTCCCGCGCCGGGGGCGATGCTGTGGACGATGCCAGTACAGTGCGTGCCGTGGCCGTTGTCGTCGTCCCAGTGCAGCCGTACCAGCAGTTCGTGCAAGCGTGCCCACCGACCACGTTGTGGCTGAAGTCGCTGCGGTCCTACTGGATGCCGGTGTCGATCACCGAGACGCTGGCACCCGAGCCGTCGTGGCAGGCTCCGTCCGCGTACGTCGCTTGGACTCCGCAGTTGCCACAGTTGTTGTGCAGCGCCTGCCAGGTGCCGTCCTTCTCGACGTACCGGACGTCGGAGCGGTTCGAGGGGCCCTTGACGGCCTGCTCGGGCACGTTGACGGTGAGCGCGTCGAAGTCGAACTCCCGGACGACGTCGGACGCCCGGGACGGGCGACGTACCGCCCAGTCCGACGAACACCCCACCCCTGATTACCCGGGCCGCGTGCGTCGAACCCTGGCCTGCCACCGTGTCTGACGTAAGAACTATACAGGCCGCCTTCGCTTATGCCTTCTATGGGCTTCATGCAGAAGATACTCGGCGACAGGTCCCGGTCGACCGAGGACTACGTCGAACTGGACATAGACGACTTCGACACCGGGACCGCCGAGGTCGGCATGTCGGTTCACGTCGCAGAGATCAACGGCCAGCAGGACGTGATCGCTATCAAAGACGCAGTTTACGACGGCGACTTCGTCATCGCCGACATCACCCGGCTCCGCACCGAGGACCGCACCATCGAGCACGTCATCGACGAACTCCGGCAGGTCGCCCGCGAGGTCGACGGCGACATCGTCCAGAAGGGAGACGACCAGATCATCGTCACGCCCACGGGCGTCAAGATAAGCCGCGAGAAGCTCAACCGCTGACGTTGTCCGGCGCCTCGTCCGAATCCTCGACCTGCCGCTTCATCGAATCGCGCCGCGACTTCGCGTCCCGACCCGTCGCCTCCAGCAGGAACTCGTTCTTCAGGCTCACCGCCTCCGCCGCCGCCTCCGCCTCGCCCGCCTCGATGATCTCCTCGGCGGGTCGCTCGTCGAAGTGGATGGCGAGCTTGTCCTTCTTCCCGGAGTACGACGCCGCACCGGCGATGACGCGCTCGAACGCGGGGTTCGTCGGCTCCTCGACCACGTAGAGTTCGTGTCCGTCGAACTCCTCGGTACCCGCGACCGGACCGAAGTACTCCTCGATCTCCGCTTCGAGGTCCGGCATCCGCTCTTCGAGGTACTCCCCGCGTCGCATCTTGTACTCCTTCATGGGCCAGGCAAGGACCGGCGGCGGTATAACGTCTTCGCGTTCGGTCAGCGCTCGCGCTCCGTGAGGTAGCCGCGCCGGCACTCCGGACAGATGTCGCCCGGGCGCTGTGACGTCGCCACCGACTCCTCGCCGAACTCGCACTCGGGGCAGACCAGCACCGTGTCGGGGTCGTCGGAGCGCTCGACCGGCCCCGTGGACGTGATGCCCGAACCGGACGCCGACACGTACTCCGCGCTCTCGTCGGTGTCCGCGTCCGCGGCCTCGGGCTGGAGACCGCCGCCGAACTCCACGTCCACGTCGTCGCCCGACGCCGGCTCGGCGTCGAAGCCCTCGTCCTCGACGCCCGGGTCCGGCCACTCCGTGAGGTCGGTCGCCTCCGTCGTCCCGTTCCGGTCGAGGTCCGCGTCGTCCACCGGCTCCGCCGACGCGTCCTCGGCCTCCGCGGCGGCCGCGTCGTCGTCGGCCGCCGGCGCGTCCCCGGCCTCCCCGTCGGTCGCCGAATCGTCCGCCGGCCACTCGCCCGCGTCCCGGTCGTCGTCCTCGAGGATGACGCCGTCGTCCTCCGCCGGCGACTGCACGTCCCCCATCGCGTCGTCCGCTCCGTCAGCGGCCTCGCCGTCCGTGCCCTCGCCGTCCGCCTCGGACTCGACCGCCGCCGCGTCGGCGTCGGACTCGGTGTTCGCCGCCGAGTCGATGGAGCGGACCTCGGTGTTCTCCGAGATGACCGTCTCCGCCCCGCACCGCGAGCACGTCTCGAGTTCGCGGACTGTCACCACGACCTCGTTGCCGCGCTCCTCGCGCTCTTCCTCCGTCGTCGGTTCACCGTAGTCGTGGCCCAGCAGGGAACACCTGAAACCCATTGCGACGTGCCTATCCAACCCAGCAGTAAAAGCGTACCGCTCAGGGACACAGGTAAAACCCCGCCGGTCGTACCACCCTCATATGAAGGCGAGACGCGAGTTCCGCGACCGGTCGGACACCGAGGTCGCGGTTCTGGACGCGCTCGTGGACCGCCATGGCTACGGCATGACCGTGCTGGAGCTTCGCGCGCACGTCGACGCCGACATCGACGACATCGCGGACGCGCTCACCGCCCTCAAGGACGACAACCTCATCGACGCGACCGACGACGGCAGCCGCACCCTCATCACGGTGGACGATCGCGTCGTCCCCGACGGCGAACCCGACCCCGACTACACGCTCGTCGACCGCATCCGCGAGAAGCTCCCCCTGTAAGCACAACCGTCTTCCGCCGTCCGCCCTACTCCCCGGTATGACCGTCGTCGAGTCGACGCACGAGGACCACAACGCCACCTTCGAGGACGGCCGCGTGCTCCACTACGGCCGCCCCGACCGCGCGCACCGCGCCGTCCGCAACGTCGTCGGCGTCACCGAATCGACGTACGGCGTCGTCGTCGTCGAGGGCGACGACCGCGTCGAGTTCGTGGACAACGCCGTCTCGAACCACGTCCCCCGCGCGGACGGCGAGGGCGTCTACGCGCTCCTCCTCGACCCGCAGGGTCGCGTCACCGCCGACCTCTACGTCTTCAACGCCGACGAGCGCGTGCTCTGCTTCACGCCGCCCGGCCACGCCGAGCGCG
>CAZYYH010000152.1:0-5124 GCA_964651725.1 uncultured Halobacteriales archaeon
GCCATCAGGATGGCACCGACGAGCGCCTCCACGCCAGCGAGATACCGCGACACCGCCCCGACCGGCTCGAGGTTGCCGTAGCCGAGCGTCGTGAACGTGACGACGCTGAAGAACACGCTCCGCAACAGTACCGGACCCACGCTACGGGGCGACGCCGACAGCGGCTGCTCGATGGCGAACGTCACCGGCGCTTCGGCGCTCACGAGCTTCAGACCGCCGACGAGCGGGTAGAGCAGGCCGCAGATCAGGATGACCACGACGGACGTAGCGACCACCCGCGCCGGGACGTTGCCGTAGCCCGTGATCCATCGCGACGCCTCGCCGAGCAGCGCCTCCGGGTAGTTGCCCGCCCACCAGTTGTACCTGCGGCGGAGGTCCTTCTCCTTCCGGTAGTAGGCGCTGGCCTGTTCGTAGAGCGCGTTCTCCTGCGAGAGCTCCTCGACCGTCCGGTACGTCCGGAGCGCCGCATCGAGGCGACCGCTTCCGTGACCGTCGTGTTCGTCCCGCAACAGCTCCGTCTCGTAGACGTTCCGGTCGCCGAACGTCGGGTCGTCACTGATGCGGCTGTCCGAGAGGTTGGTCTCGTCGAGCCGAGCGTCCGTCATATCCGCGTCCCGGAGGTCGGCCTCCTGGACGTTGGCGTCCTCCAGGCTGGCGCCGACGAACGAGGCGCCGCCGGCGGTGATGTCCCGGAGCGAACTCTTCCGGAGGTCGGCACCGGAGAGGTCCGCCCGGGAGAGGTCGGCATTCGTGAAGTCCGAGCCGACGAGCACCGACTCCGAGAGGTAGTCGACGTCGACCAGGGACATTCCCTGGAGGACCGCGCCGTCGAGGCGCTCGCCGGCCGACGGTCGGGCCGACGCCAGGTCGATCACCGACTTCGAGTCCGGCGGAGCGTGCCAGACGCACCGACCCGTATCGCCGTGAACCGGCCGCCAGCACGAGACGCGACCGCGCCCGGGATGCACGGCGACGTCGGACGTGTAGCCGCATCGCTCGGTCGACATGCTGTGTATCGACGGTCCGCACGGCCTTCACGGTGGTGTCGTCCGCGAAGCCGGCTACTCCTGCCACGGCCACTCCACGGGCGGCGCGAACGGCCCGACCGACACCGTGTACCGCATGATGGTAGCGATGCGGAGGATGTAGACCAGCAGCACCACCAGCGGCGCGATCACGACCGCTATCGCCCCGCCGACGACGACCGGCAGCAGGTCCGGGTTCAGGACGCTGGTCGGGCTGGTCCGGTAGACGAGGGTCACGTAGAACGCCACCAGCAGCGCCGGCAGTCCCGTGAAGATGATGAGACGCGACAGCTTCGCGAGTTCCTGCTGGATGGCGATGGTCTTGAAGTACTGGCGGGTGATCGCGAGCGCCTCCAGCATCCGGCCGATGTCGTCTATCGTCTCCTCGGCCCCCTCCGACAGCTGGTCGGCGTGGTCGGAGACGAGTTCGTCGGTCCGGCTGACGAACCGCGCGTAGTCCGAGCCGGCGAGCGTCGACGTGACCACCGCCGGCTCCATCCGCCGCGACACCCCGGTCACCGTCGCCGCGTACGCCGACAGGTCCGACACGTACTCCGAGAGCATCGGCGGGACGCCGCCCGGCGGCTCGCGCGCCCGCTCCTCGAGCGTCGACGCCAGTCGCTCGATCTCCTCGCCGAGCATCGAGATGAACGCGACGGTGTCCACCGGTCCCGGCGACCCGCCGGTCACCCGCTCGACGGACCGCCGGAGTTCGTCCGCGCCGTCGTAGCGCTCCCGGAGCGTGTTCGGCGACCCGAACACCCGCGACGAGATGAGCTGGTTGATGGTGAGCGCCACCGTTATCAGCGTGAACAGCCCCGAGACCACGCCGCTCCCGAACATCGTCTTCACGGTGCTCTCCGGTCCGACGGTGATGAGATTCGCGTACAGCAGCGCCTCCGTGAGCACGAACACTCCCGCCACCACGACGGTCGCCATGAGCAGTCGGTTCGCGTCGATGAGCACCCACTGCGCGAGTCTATCCACAGCGTCCGGCGTCCAGCTCTTCCCGCTTCCCATGGCACAGAATACGACCCTCAGTGACTTATGCGACGGTGCAGCGGCCATCCGGTACGCCGACGTTACGGCGGGCGTACCGGGCCGACGACGACGACGGGTCGCGCGTTCCTGTTCGCGGCCCTGTGCAGAAACGCGAGCGAGACGTTCTCGAAACCCCGGCGGATCGTCGTGCCGCCCCATCCCCCACGATCCGACTACAGCGACGCCGTTCCCCAGTTCCGGGAACGACACTGGAACGAAGGAACGGCTCCATCATATTCGTGAGGCCTATCTACTTAGAGAATTCGACAGTGATGATCCGAGTGAAACTCCTTCGAGAGTCGTACGCACCGCGGATCGCCGGGTCCGTCGTGAACCGCGGGCGGCGTCACTGGCAGTGGACTCCGCTCATAAACTACTTGGAGATTACATTTTGTTACATCTTATTACAAATAATTACAATTTGTTACATATATAAGGGCCGGTGAAGCCGGCCCACCCGCACGCGCGACGGAGCGACCCCGGTCCCGTCCGGGCACGCGACCGACACGGCTTTTCCCCGGGCGTACGAACGACGCCACGACCGAGGGATGCGCGACGCACACGACCTGGAGCGCGCGGTCGGGATGGCGTACTACGCGAGCGACGCCGACGGCACCGGCGGCCGGCTCCGCGACCACCCCGCCGACTTCCGGGTGCGCGAGATCGAGCGCTTCGACACCCACCCCGCCGACGCCGACCCCGGCGACTACCCCCACCTCGTCCTCCGCGTCACGCTCCGCGGCTGGGACACGAACGAGTTCGCGCGCCGGCTCTCCGACAGGCTGGGGATGAGCCGCGAGCGCGTGTCGTGGGCGGGCACGAAGGACAAGCACGCCGTCACTACCCAGCTGTTCGCGCTCCGCGACGTCGCGCCTGACGAGATTCCTGACCTCGACGACGCCGACGTGGGGGTGGTGGGTCGCGCCGGTCGCGCGCTCCAGTTCGGCGACCTCGTCGGCAACGAGTTCGAGATCGTCGTGCGCGACCCCGACCACCCCGAGAACGCGGACGCCGTCACCGACGACCTTCGGGAGTTCGCGGGCGGACGGACAGGAGTTCCAAACTACTTCGGCCAGCAGCGCTTCGGCAGCTACCGGCCCATCACGCACCGCGCCGGCCTCCACGTCGTCCGCGGCGAGTGGGAGGACGCGGTACTCGCGTACGTCGCCGAGCCGTCCGAGCACGAACCCGACCGCACGAGCGAAGCGCGCGAATTTGTATCCGAGTCACGCGACTGGCAGGCCGCCCTCGACCGGTTCCCGGGCCACCTGCGGTACGAGCGCGCGATGCTCCACAGTCTCGCCGAGACCGGCGGCGAGTCGCCCGAGGAGTTCCGGGCGGCCCTCGAAACGCTCCCGTCGAACCTCCAGCGCCTCCTCGTGAACGCCACGCAGTCCTACGCGTTCAATCGGATCCTCTCCCGCCGGATGGAGCGCGGCCTCCCGTTCCACGAACCCGTCGAGGGCGACGTCGTCTGCTTCGCGGACGCCGACGCGGGCGGGGGTGACACCGGCGTCGCGCTCCCGGACACCGACCGCCTCCAGCGCGCCACCGACCGCCGCGTGGACGTGCTCGCCCGGCACTGCGAGCGCGGCCGGGCGTTCGTCACCGCGCCGCTCGTCGGCACCGAGACGGAGTTCGCGGACGGCGAACCCGGCGAGATCGAGCGCGACGTCCTCGACGACCTCGGCCTGTCGCCCAACGACTTCGACCTCCCCGACGAGTTCCACTCGACGGGAACCCGGCGCGCGATACTGGTGCGGACCGACGTCGGCGTGGAACGGGGCGGCGGTGGCGAGGAGGGGGGGAACGGCGAGGACGACGCTCTGACGTTCTCCTTCGCGCTCCCGAAGGGTAGCTACGCCACGGTGGTGCTCCGGGAGTACCTGAAGGTGTCGCCGCTGGCGCTATGAAAGGGGGGCGGCGCCGCTAGCAGCTGTCGCAGTCGAACCCGTCGGAGAGATGGCGGTCCACGCACCCGCTCGGATTCCGGACGAACCCGCCATCGTGGCAGAGGCCGACGATGGCCTCGCCGCCGCCGGCCGAGCGACAGAGGACGTTGTTCCAGTCGCCCACCGACGGGTCGTTCCGGCTGGCCCGCCCGGTTATCGACCGGCAGACGAGACCGTTCCCGGTCGAGACGACCGCTTCCGCGACGCGCTGGTTGACGCAGACCTGGCCGCAGCCACTGAAGCTGTACTTCAGTGGTGTGACCGTCGGTCGTACCAGGGCGTCGAAGCACTCGCTCTCCTCCGGGTTGTCCGCGCTCGCTAGCACGTCGAAGGACTCATCGAACAGCGTTACGCTGGCGACGTAGAACGACCGCCCGTCCGGGTAGAAGTCCTCCGCGTCGAGCACCGTGGTGCCCGACAGCGGCTCGAACGACTTCACATCGGTGGCGAACCCGCCGGTCTCGGTGTAGTACCCCGTGAGTATCTCGCTGTGCGCGGCGGAGCCCCTGATGCGGACCGACGTGCAGCCCAGGAACTCGATGGTCGGCTCCCCGCCCGCGGTCGCCGCACCCGTGGCCGCACCCAGGCCGGCCAGCGCGCCGCCCGTTCCCTGGAGCAGTTCGCGCCGCCCGACGCCTCTCCGCCCCGATTCGTTACCACTGTCGTCCCCGGATGTCATTGTTCTCTCGGACCACGAAGGTGGCCCACGTGCGACCCACGCACCGAATGCTATTTGTTATCAACCCCCAATCCTCTGGCGCTCCTCGATTACTGTGATAGCGGGACGGTCGGCCAGCAACGGAATAGCGGCGGGCGAGAAACAGTATCGGTCCGAACCCGTCCGCGAAACGTGACGTTACCGCCTTGCGGCGGTCGGCGTTATCCGGACCCGTCGGGACGCTCGACCACAGCAGGCGGAGCCCGCGAGCGAAGCGATCCACAGGCGGGCGGTTCAGGCCAGCACGCTGACGACGCTGCCCAGCACGACGCCGAAGACGAGGTCGTAGCCGAGCGCGCGTCGGAGGGGTATCGCGGGGTGCCGGGACCGGAGCGCGGCCCGATAGCCGACGCCGACGAGGAAGAGGACGACGCCCCACGCGACGCCG
>CAZYYH010000153.1:0-5081 GCA_964651725.1 uncultured Halobacteriales archaeon
AGCCGCGTCTTCTCCCGGAGCGTCTCGCACCGGTCGTAGACGTTCGAGCCGTCGACGCCGCCCGCGTTCTCCCGACGGTACGGGCACACGTCCGCCTTCCCGACGAGCGTCAGTCCCGTCACCGGCCGCCAGTCCCCGGGGAGGCCGTCGTTGATCGTCCGAAGGTCCGCCTCGAACTGGCGGAGCTGCTGCTTGACGCTCGTGAGCACCAGCACGCGCTCGTAGTCGCTGTCCGGGTCGCGCACGAGATGGATGCCCGCCGTGAGCGCCATCATCGTCTTCCCCGTACCGCACGCTCCCTCGACGACGGTGAATCCGCTCTCGCGCGCCGTCTCCACGGCCGTCTCGATGCCCTCGGCCTGCTCGGCGTACGGCTCGTCGTGCCCGAAGACGTTCCGCCAGCCGTCCGTCATTCACACCCTCTCCTCGTCGTGCGAGTAAAGGGCTGTCGGACTCCCGTGGTCGTCGTACGCCGGCGTCCTCGCATCACGGGAAGTTGGCCGCGCTCTCGTACTTAAAGTTGACCGACGGTCGGACGGTAAGCGCGGGTTTTCGCCTGTTTCGCCGGTCTGCCGCCTGCTCGAAGCGGTGTCGCTGCGGCGGACGGCCGACCGTTCCGCCCCGTTTCGTCGCGCGGATTCCAGATACGCGGTTTGTACTAATCCGTGCGTAGACCCGAATCGGGGACATGGCACGCAACGACGACGGCTTCGACGACGAGGACCGGGATGTCGGCTACGCGGACGCCTACGAGGAGTCCGACGAGGACGAGTACCGCGAGGGCGACCAGCGCGCCGTCTCCGACGACAGACCCGACAGCGAGTACGCGGCGTACGGCGACGAGAGCGAGTCGTCGTGGACGGGCATCGCGCTCGCGCTCGTGGCCGTCGGCGCGGTACTGTTCCTCTTCCCCGAGCCGCTCACGTCGTCGCTCGGCATCCTGCTCGTGGTCGCGGGCGTCGGCCTCGCCGTCGTGGACCTGCTGACGTAGCTACGTCGCGGGAACGTACCGGCGACCCCGGCGCTCCACTACCGACTTCTCGCGGAGCGCGTCGAGCACGCCGAACACCGTCAAGCCGTCGAGATCGAGAGCCGCTTCGAGTTCCGCCACCGTCGCGCCGTCCACGAGGTCGAGGTAGAGGTAGACGAGCTTTCCCGTCGACGAACTGATCTCCGTCGGCATATCTCGTCGCGTCGCTTCCATCAGTCACTCCCAGGTACGACGATGGTTTAACGCTTACTCGGCAATCGTCGAAGCTCGCGCGAAACCTGCCGGAGCGTGCCCGCCGGTCGCCGCAGCCGCCCGCTCACTCGACGCGGTACTCGTTCGAGACGGAGCGGTCGCCCGCGTCGAGCGCGAGTTCGACGCGCTCCGCGTCGCCGGGAACCGCCACCTCGCCCGCCTTCGCCCGGCCGAACGCCGGCACCTCGACCGCCGCCTCGCCGGACTCGCCGCCGGCCGTCCACGACAGCGTGCCCTCGACCGCATCCGGCGCGTCGTTCACGACGGTCGCGCCGACCCTCCCGCCCGCGTTCGGCCACGCGTCAAGCACCGCCTGCACCGGCTCGAACGCCGCCGCGAGCGCGTCCCGGGCGGCCTTCGGCGTGCCGTCGCGCGCGAGCACGCCCATACCCGCGCCGTCGTCCGCGTCGCGCAGCGCGAACGCCGCCACCACGTCGCTACCGTCGCGGCGCAGTCGCTCCGCCACCGTCTTCGCCACGCGCGCCTGGTGCGCCTGCGACGCCTCGACGCCGCCGTCGACGTGCGCCGCGTGCGCGTCCGCGTCGAAGCCCGCGGCGTCCGTCCCGCCGGGTTCGGCCAGCGCGCCCGCGCCGAACGCCGCCACCACGTCGCCCGCGTCGGGCTGCCAGTCGACCACCTCGCCGATCTCGTCCGCGTCGCCGAACCGCCAGCCCGGGTACGCCGCAGTCGCGTCCGCGTCGATCCCCGGCCCGCCCACCACGGGGAACGTCGGCCGGTCCGGGAGCGCGTCCGCGACCGCCTCCGCCGCGCTCCGGTCGTAGCTCGCGCGCCACGCGCGCCACCGCAGCCGCCAGCGCGCGAGCGACGCGCCCGCCAGCCCCTCGGTCACGTCCACCGGGTCGTCGTGCACGCCGAACGCCGCCACGCTCGGGTGGTTCGCCGTCGCGTCCGCGACCGCCGCCGCGACCTGCTCCGCGCGCTCCACGTCGAACCCGCCGCCGCCCGTCAGCGGCAGGTCCTGCCACACCAGCACGCCCGCGTCGTCCGCCGCCTCGTAAAGTTCGGGCGACGCGACGTGCGCGTGCACCCGGACGAGGTTCGCGCCCGCCTCCACCGCGCGCGCCACGTCCCCGGCGGGATCGTCGCCCGGCAGCAGACCGAACCCGCGCGCCCGGAACTGCGCGCCGTTCACCCGTAGCTCCTCGTCGTACGCCACGTCGCAGAACCCCGTTGTCGCCTCCGCCGACTCGTCCCCGACCTTCGCGCGCACCGCGTACCGGTGCTGGTCGCCCAGCCCCCGCGGCCACCACAGCTTCGCGTCCCGCACCGGGATCGACGCCTCCACCGTCGTCCGCTCGCCCGACTCGACGTCCAGGCGCGCCTGCTCCATCATCCCGCCGCCGCGGAACCCCTCCGGCCGGATCGAGAACCGCACGCGGTCGCCCGGGTCCGCCCCCGCCTCGACCGTCACCGCGGCGTCGATGACCGCGCCGTCGTCCGTCAGCCGCGGCCGCGCCGTCAGGTTCGCGATGGCCGCGTCGCCCACCGGTTCCAGCGTCGCGTCCCACCACACCCCCGGGACTGCGCGCTCCGTCGACACCCGGTCCGTCTCGAACACCCCGCCGAACCGGTCCGGTCGCCGGCACACCACCACCACCTCGCGCTCCCCACCGCCGTCGAGCGCGACCGACACCGGCGAGAAGTAGGCGTCGCTCGACGCCGCCCGCTCCCCGTCCACGAACACGTCCGCCCCGCCGTACACGCCGCACAGTCGGAGGAGCGCCCTGTCGCCCGGCACGTCCACTCGCGTCCGGTACGCCACCGCGTCCGCGCCCGCGAACTCCGCGGGTCGACCCGGCACAGACACCCGGGACCAGTCCGCGTCCCCGGGCGGCCCCTCGGCGTCCGGCGCGACCCGCGCCGCCTCCCAGTCGTCTGGAATCATTGCCGAGTAGCGCGCACCCCGACGGGTTATGCCTTTCCCTCGATGTGACGCACGGCATACGGGAGGAGAATGAACTGTCGTCGTCGGCCGCGGGGTCGTCACGACTGCTGAATCTCCGGAAGCTGCTGCGGCGATTTGATAGAACGGAACGGCGACTGCAACGTCGAAAGCCCCTAGTGCGGACGACTCCCGGGCCTCGCTGCGCTCCTCGCTCCGGTCGCTTTGCTCCCTCCGCTGCGGTGCTTGCGTCGGCCGGGGTCGCCCTCCGCACCAGCCCCTTTCAGTCCCGCCCGCCCCGGTTCGCCAATCGGGCGAAGACGGACGGTTTCCCGATCGGCCGATACCGGCCAGCATTCCGGTAGATCGAACCTTCTTGGCTTCCCCGCCGGCTGATGCTGCTGGCCTTCCGGCCTGCCGAAGCCGACCGACAATCCGACGGGGTGGGACTGAAAGGGGCTGGCGCGGTCCGGGAAGCACGGCGACGCAAGCACCGCAGCGACCGAGCGAAGCGAGGGAGTGAGGAGCGCAGCGAGCCGCGCGACCGGACCGCGTCAGGGGCTTTCGACGCGGTCACCGTCCGATCGCAGCAGCGCACGCGAGGGACTTCCAGAACTCCAGCAGTACCGTCAACCAAGCCGATCGTCCCGACATCCCATCCCGAGAACACACGCCTAAATACGACGAGACGACTACCAGCGACCGATGACCGACGAGCAGGACGCGCCGAGACTCTCCGAGACCATCCAGGCGCGCGGACACGAGAACGTCACGGCGGAGCACGCGAGCACGTTCGAGGTGACGACGGACGACTGGTTGACGCCGGCGGGTGACTGCATCCTGGCGGTGGAGGCGGACCGCGCTCCGGCGGAGTTCGCGGACGAGTTCGTGGCGGCGTGCCGCGATCGGTCGGCGACGATCAGGGCGACGTTCGAGGCGGCCGGGATCGAGGAGACGGTGACGGGTCGCGGCCACCCGGAGTTGACGTTCGAGAGCGACCGGAGCGCGGTCGGGCGGACGAGCGACTACGTGGACGAGCGGACGGTGATGGTCGGGGCGGAGAAGGCGGCGGGCGAGTTCGACCGGACGCTGGTGTCGGCGCTCGCGGACGGCGCGACGCTGACGGTGATGCTGCGGGTGGAGTGACATCGCGGACCGGCGAAGCCTGCCCCGACCGGGTCGCTTACGCCGACGGGCTCCGAGTGCCGGTATGGCCGATTCCTACGCGGTCCACGACCCTCGGGACGCCGAACTGACGCCGTCGGAAGGGTCGGGGACGCCACAGGTCGATCTCGTGGCCGCGCTCGGCTGCGAGGAGATGCGGGCGCGCACGTGGCGACTGTCGCCGGGCGACAGCCTCGTCTATCACGCCCACCGCGACCAGGAGGAGCTGTATGTCTCCCTCGACGGCCCCGGCCGCATCCACGTCGACGGCGACCGCGTCACGGTGCCGGACGGCGGCGTGGTCCGGGTGCCGCCGGAGACGCCGCGACAGCTGTTCAACGACGGCGACTCCGAGCACTCGTGGCTCGTCGTCGGCGCGCCGCCGGTCGAGCGGGACGGCGTCCACGACGTGGGCGACGGCCTCGCGCTGGAGTAGCTACCGCTCCACGGAGACGTTGTTGTGCGGGGAGACGTAGTGGAAGCTCTCCACGGGGTGTGCGGCGAAATCATTCACGTACTCCTTCACCGCGTTGTTGTTCTTGAGGTTGTACGACGGGAGGTGAACGCGGTCCTCGAGGACGCGCGTGATGGCCTTCTCGTAGAGCCGCTGGCGCTCGTCGCGGTCCGCGGACTGCCGGGCCTGGACGAGCCAGTCGCTGACCCGTGCGCCGTCGTAGAACGCGCCCTGGGTGACGCCGAGCACGTCGTCGGTTCGGGCGAACATGTAGTAGGTGTCGTCGGGGTCGACGCGGCTCCACATCCCGTACATGT
>CAZYYH010000154.1:0-5074 GCA_964651725.1 uncultured Halobacteriales archaeon
CGAGGGCGCGGCGTGGGGGACGGCGGCGGCGAACACGCTCGCCGCCGGCATCTTCCTCGGCGTCATGGTGTCCGGCCGGTGGAACGTGCGGCTCCGGCTCGGCGGCCGGCAGTGGGACACCGGCCTCGCGCGCGAACTCGTGCGCGTGGCGCTCCCGCTCGCCGGCACGCGGCTCTCTCGGACGTTCGGCCGGTTCCCGTTCCTGTTCGTGCTCGGCGTGCTCGGCACGGAGGTCGTCGCGGCGTACGCCATCGCGCGGCGCGTCATGCTGCTCGCCCTGATGCCGGCGTGGGGTTACTCGACGGCCGCGTCCACGCTCGTCGGCCAGCGCGTCGGCGCGGGCGACGACGCGGCGGCCACCGACTACGGCTGGCAGACGCTCCGCATCGCGCTCGTCACGCAGCTGCTCATCGGCGCGGCCATCGTCGTCGTCGCGCGCCCCATCGCGCTCGTCTTCGGCAGCCAGCACGTCGACCTCACCGTGGCGTTCGTCCGCGTGTTCGGGCTGACGGTCGCGGGCTTCGCGGTCGCGCGCACGATGCGCGGCGGCCTCCGCGGCGCGGGTGACACCCGGTGGCCGCTCTACGGCGGCCTGCTCGGCACGTACGCCGTCCGGCTCCCCATCGCGTTCCTCGCGCTCCCCGCCGGGTTCGTCGTGAGTGCCGGGCCGCTCGCGGTCGCACCCGGTCTCGGCTGGGGAATGTCCGCGATCTACGCAGCCATCGTCGGTGACATGTATGCGCGCGCCGCCGTCAACGTCGTGCGGTTCGCGTCGGGGAAGTGGAAGGCGGTCGCGCACGCGTCGGCGGCGGGCGCGGACTGAGCGCGGACGGGAATCGGTGGACGTGGAACAAAAGAATCATTGACACAGGCAATGCCACTTAACTCATGAGCGGCACGAGCCTCGACGAGCTGGACTTCGGTATCCTCCACTTGCTCCAGGAAGACGCCCGCAATCAGACGCCGGTCGACATGGCCGACCGGCTTCCAGTCACCGACAACACCATCCGGAATCGAATCGAGAAGCTGGAGGAGCGGGGCGTCATCCAGGGGTACGTTCCCGTCATCGACTACGAGAAGGCCGGGTTCCCCATCCGCCTCCAGTTCTCCTGTACGGCCCCCGTCGACGAGCGCGCGAGAATCGCCGACGAAGCGATCCAGATCCCGCACGTCGTCAGCGTCGAGGAGATGCTGAGCGCGCGGGACAACGTTCGCATCATGGCTATCACCAGGGAAGCGGAGAAGATAAGCGAGATCACGACGCGGATCGCAGAGCTGGGTCTGACCGTCGAGAGCGAGAGCCTCCAGCGCCGCGCGCTCGTCCGGCCGTTCAACCACTTCGGCGAGAGTATGGTCGCTTCGGACTGAGCTACCCTTCATCCAGCATAACGTTCCCCCGCCTATGTTTCGGAATATGAAATCTATAAATGGGGGAAGCTATATTCAGGGGAGGTATGGAGCAAATTCTTTAACTGTGGCGCACTTCGGCGGGAGTAATGGGAGCCAATAGCGGCCATCTCTCTGAGGTGTCGCGGGGGTCGACTCCGCCGAACGTTACTGTCGGCGCTACCACGGCCGGGCACGGCGGTTCGGTCGCGTTCCCGCCGTCCGCCGGGTCGCTCCAGCGCGTCTACGTCTTCGGATCGTCCGTACGACGGTCGAGCGAGGGCGGACGCACGGTCACCAGGTGCCGCCGCTCGGAGGCCAGGGCGTAGCATGTACCACTGGGTCTGTCACACCTGTGAGGAAGGAGACGTCATACGGACTCTGGACGCCGCACAGGAGTACTTCAACGAGCACGCACAGCAGCGACACGAGGTCGAACTCCTGAAACTGGACGCGGAGCACCCGGACGAGACGTTCGCTTCCGACGATTCGGCGTCGCGGAGACCCGAGCAGTCGGCTGACGAGTAGTTCGTCTGCGGTCGCTGCCACCTCCCGTTCGAGGCGTCCGAAACGGTTTCCGAGCCGCCCCGAGAAAAGTTTCAATATCTGAAAATATGCCATCAATCATTTAGTTTTGGTGATGCCTCAGCCGGAATTCTTTTGTCACAGCGAAACCCACTGCTTCGACGAGGGGCGACGAGAGTCGTGCACCCTCACCACTCCCACCACCCCTTCCCCTCGATCCTCCACATCCCCCTTCGATTTACCCCGAGCTACTGTCCCGCCCGACACCTAGTTCGTTAGGCCATACGTTGATTGGCCATCCCCGGGTACGTGGTACTGCCTTCGATGGGGGAACGAGGGCGACGCAAATTGGGGGACGCGAGGTCCGGAAAGACCTCATCCGTTTCTACGACCGCTGCTCACGGAAGCGTGCCGCTCCGGCCGGAGAGTGCCGGCCGGCTTGACGCGACGGAATCGCGTGGATACCGCCCGCTCGTCCCGCTCTGCTCATAAACACCTTGAAGACCACAAAAACTTACAAATAATTACAAAATATTACATTTATGAACCCCGTCCATGCCGCGGTCACCGCCCGCCGGCAGCCCGGTGCTTCGCCAGTTCGGCCGCAATCTCCCTGTCGTGGAGGAGGAGGACGCCGCCGAGCAGCATCGCCCAGCCGGTCTGCGCGAGCACCGGCATCGAGGGTTGGACGCGCCGGACGAGCACGGAGCCGAGCGCGATGCTCGACGCCGCGCCGAGCACGAGCAGGTTCCCGAGGAGCGCGTTCGGCCCGAGCGCGGGCGACGGTCGGACGACGACGGCGACCCCGGCGAGGGCGACGGCCAGCCCGACGAGGTCGCGGCGCGTCGGACGCTCGCCGGGGAGGAGCGTCCACGCGACCGCGGCGGTGAGGATGGGACCGACAGCGATCACGATGGCGGCGTTCCCGCCGGTGGTGTACTGCTGGCCGAGGAACGTGAGGCCGGTGCCGGCGACGACGAAGACGCCGCTCGCCAGCACCGCTCCCCGGTCGGCGGCGGTCTCGGGCAGTACGCTCCGGCCGGCGGCCGCGGCGTAGCCGAGCAGCACGACGCCGGAGAGGTCGTACCGGACGGCTCCCAGCAGCAGCGGCGGAGCGAACCGGAGTCCGACCTCGATGGCGGAAAGGCCGCGCCGAACACCAGCCCCATCAGGCCGAACAGCGCGACGTCGCGGCTCCCGGTCACGTCGGCTGGCCGGCGGCCGGCCGCGCACCGGTGCCCGGAGCCGGCCGCACGCGTCCGCCCCTGGCGGCGGGCGCTCGACCCCGTCCGATTACAGGATGAACGCGACTACTGCGAGGACGATGAAGATGATGACGAGCCACTTGGCGATGTCCATCGACAGCCCGGCGACCCCGCCGAACCCCATCAGGCCGGCGATGATGGCGAGCGCGAGGAACGCGACGGCCCACCACAGGAACCCGCCGCCGCCGATCTGGAGCAGCAGGACGCCGACGAGCGCGGCGAACGCGAGCAGGCTCACGCCGATACCCCCGTTCGACGGCCGGTGGAGCGTGAGCCGGTCCTCGGCGTCCGGGTCGAGTGCGCGTCGCGCCGTGGATGACGAGTGAACGTCATGGGGGAGGCGACGGTCCGGAGGCGTTTTGTTAGCACGGCGTTACCCGCCAGTAACCCGTCTCGACTCCGCTCGAAAGCCGGTCCATACCCGGCCGAGAGCGCCGGGACACGGCCGTCACCCGCGGCCGAACGGCCGGACTTTAAGTGTTGGCGGGCGTAGCGACGCACATGAGCACGGCAACCAAGTTCGTGGTCGGCACCGTCGGCCTCGCGGCCATCCTCTCGATAGCGCTCATCGTCCAGATGGCGTTCGCGTGATGTTCTCGGAGCGAACGCTCTCCACGGCGGTCGCGGCCGTCCGCGACGCGTACGCGCCGGACGCGCTCGTGCTCGACTGCGCCCGCGACTTCGAGACCGTACCGCCCGAGCACCGCGACGACCTCGCACTCCTCACCGACGAGATACGCCCGCACGGCTACCGAGAGAACTGGCTCCCCGAGGACGCACCCCGACCCCTCCAGCAGCTCGTCGGCCCGGACCTCGTCGTCGGGATGCCGGGCGACGGCTCGGTCGCGTGGACGACGCAGACCACGCCACCCGTCGTGTTCGTGAAGCCCCGGGTCGAGGGGGCGCCGGACGCGTTCGTCGAGTTCCTCGTCGCGGAGGCGCTCGTGGAGGCGAGCCTCGACCTCCCCGAGCAGTTCCTCGGGTTCTTCGAGGAGCGATACCCGGAGTTCGACGCCGCGCTCGCGGGTCGTTCCGCTCCCCGCTCGGCAGACCGAGGTCTCGCGCCCTCCGGGCGCTCCGATCTCGCGCTCGACCTCGACCCCGCCGGAACCTACCAGGTCGCCGCCGCGCTCTGCGACGCGTACCGGGGCCTCCACACTCGCGACGAGTTCGGGTCGTGGGGCGACGACCACCCCCGACTCCACGACGCGTGGGCGAACGCCGGCGACCGCCTCCGGGGCCGCGTCGCCGACCTCCCGGGCGCGGTCGCGCGCGGCGACACCGACTTCGCCGACGCGACGGAACTCGCCTGCGCGGGCGTCAAGCACGGCGTCGACCTGCCGGCGCCGTACGACGCGCTCGACTCCCTCGCGTACCGAGAGCACGACGCGGCGTTTCGCCGTGAAGTGGGCGGAGAAACTCTAGAACTCGGCGGTCACGGTCCCGTCCGCGTCGAGATCCACTACGGCGTCGACGACTCGACGGAACCGCTCGACGGCGTCGGCGTCGTGGACCTCCTCGTCGACGTGGAACAGGCCGACTGCGTCGTACTCGTCGAGGAGCGCACTCATGCGTTCCAGGGCGTCGACCGCGGAGTCCTCGTCGCCGTAGTACGCGAGTTCGGAGATGGAGTCGAAGCTCACGCGGCGCTTGCCGTCGTGGTCGGCGAGGAACCGCTCGGTCCGCTGGAGGATGCCCTCGACGTCGTCGGGCGCGGAGGCGTAGTGGATGTTGTCGGCGCTCCGGCGCGAGTAGCCGCGCTCGACCGAGAGCGTGTCGAGAATGACGGCGTGCTCGGGGTCGACGTCGTAGTGGTCGAGCTTCTGCTTGACCTCGCGGGCGGTGGTGCGCGTGGAGATGACGAGGAAGTGGTCGGTGTCGGTCTTGAGGAAGTCGGT
>CAZYYH010000155.1:0-5044 GCA_964651725.1 uncultured Halobacteriales archaeon
GAGCGCAACGAGATCGAGAGCCAGGCGGTGTCGGCGCTCGCCCACCTCGCGGACGCCATCCTCTTCCTGGTGGACGCGAGCGGGACGTGTGGCTACCCGCTCGACGCCCAGCTGGCGCTCCGCGACGCTCTCGCCGACGAGTTCGACGTGCCGGTGCTCACGGTGTGCAACAAGTCGGACCTCTCGACGGACGTGGACGCCGACCGCTACATGAGCGTCGAGGCGGGCGAGAACGTGGACGAGGTGCTCGACGCCGCCGTCGAGGCGGTAGGGTACGAGCCCGAGTTACCGTTCGACGGGTAGGCCGGGACTGGACCGCGGGGCCGCGAGGCTGCTCGACCGGGTGGTCGTCTCGTTCGATCCGGTGACCGTCGCGTTCGATTCGGTAGTCGTCTCGTTCGGCTCGCTCGTCTCGGTCGAGGACTGTATCTCCAAGAACCGCACCTGCACGGTCACGTCGCGGTCGGTCTCGGACTCGATGCGGTCCGCGATGTCGGCCGCCAGTCCGGGGTACAGGCGGCCCGGGGGTCGGCCGATGGTGACGACGACGCGGTCCGGCTCCTGGAGCACGAGGCTCTGACCGTACTCGAACTGGGTGTCGATCACCACGATATCCTCGTAGTCGCCGGTGACGACGTCGTCCACTTCGGTCTGGACGGCCTGCTGGAACGTCGCGGTCTGGATCGACGAGTACGTGACCACGCCGAGGAACACCGACAGCACCGCGATGGCGACGGCGAGCGTGGCGACCCGCGTGACGATGGCCGACCGCGCTTTGCGGCGCTGGAACCAGCCACTCGGTCGGTAGCCGGTGTACCAGAGCGCGGCGAGCGCCGAGAGGTTGATGCCGAGGACGTTCACGAGCACCAGCACGGTCGACCCGACGACGGCGCGCGGCAACCCCCACGCGATGCCGATGCCGATGACGGCGGTCGGCGGCACGAGCGCCGCCGCGATCATGACGCCGACGAGCGCCGCGGAGACGCCGGAGGAGAGGCTGAGCGCGCCGGCGATGCCCGCGCCGAGCGCGACCGCGAGCGACAGGAAATCCGGCGACAGCCGGCTACTGACCTGGCCGATGGTGGTCACGTTGAGGCCGGGCGGAACGACGTTCGTGGTCTTCGCTATCGTGGCGAACACGGCGGCGCTCGCCACCGCGAGCAGCCCGCCTATCACCTGGAGCTTGACGCCGGTGAGGAACAGTTCGCGGTCCGCGACGACCGTGCCGACGCTCGTGGCCATCGCCGGGCCGATGAGCGGCGCGATCACCATCGACCCGACGACGACCGCCGGCGAATCGAGCAGGACGCCGGCGGTGGCGACGACCGCGCTCACCACCGTCAACACCAGGAACACGCGGACGTCCGGTGCCAGCTCGACGGCGCGCTGCTGGATCTCGTCGCGGGCGATCCGGTTGTCGGTCGCTTCGTCGGCCTCGTACCGCTTCTGGAGCGCGTCGAACCGCCGCGAGATGACGGTCTCCGCGTCGACGATGACGGTGTACGCGTCCTCGTCGATGCCGGCGTCCTGCCGGAGCGCGTCGAGTACCGGCTCCACGGCCTCCGTCGGCAGCGGGAACGAAACGACGCCGGTGTACTCGCGGCCGCTCGTCTCGTCCGTGAGGACGTACTCGATGCTCTCCTCGTCGAGCGTCCGCAGCACCGCGTCCCGCTTCCCCGTGGGGATGGTTATCTCGACCAGGCGCACGTGCCGGCTGAAGCGGGGGAACGGGAAATAGTTCCGGGTCTCGTGGTCGCCGAGACGCCGGGCCAGTGCGCCACATCTCCGGAACTACCGTCGTCTACGACCGACTCTCGCCATCCGGACCGACGCCGGAACACGAGAGCCTTAACCCCGCCCGCCGTCAACGGCCGGCCATGTTCGAGGATCGGCCCGATCGCTCCGCCGAGGTCGCGTTCGTCGGGCGGTCGAACGTCGGGAAGTCGACGCTGATGCGAGAACTCACGGGCCACACGTTCGACACGGGGAAGCGACCCGGTGTCACGCGCTCGCCGAACTTCTACGACTGGGCGAGCGAGGACTTCCTGCTCACCGACCTCCCCGGGTTCGGGTTCATGGAGGGCGTGCCCGAGGAGCGCCGCGAGCAGATCAAGACGGACGTGGTGCGCTACCTCGACGCGCACGCCGACGACATCCTGGTCGGCGTGCTCGTGCTCGACGGCAAGGCCGCGGTGGACATCATCGACCGCCACTCCGGCGGCGACGAGATACCGCACGACGTGGAGTTCTTCCACGTGCTCCGGGAACTTGGCGTCCCCGTCGTCGTCGCCGTGAACAAGATGGACAAGGTCGACGACCGCGACGAGCGCCTCGACGACGTCGCGGACCGACTCGGTCTGGTGCCGCCGTGGCAGCAGTGGCAGGACACGATCGCCCCCGTCTCGGCCAAGCAGGGACGGATCGAGCCGCTGAAGGAAGCGATCAAGACGCACCTCCACGAGGCGAAACGCGACGATCTGTTCAAGTTCTTCTCGTGAGGCCCGAGAGCTTCACCGCGCCGTGCGAACCGACTCGACACGAGCGGCATCGAGCTTCGGGACGGCGTGCGAGAGGTCGGCCAGGGAGTCGAGCCTCTCCGCGGAGCGGTACGAAGCGGGTCGCGGAAGCTGGACGCGACTGCGACGAGCAGCCTCAGACGACCCGGTTCACCCACTCCTCGTCGGCGTCGAGGTGGAGGACGTTCTGCCGGACGAGGTCGGCGATGTCGCGGTAGTAGTCGCGGGTGTAGGCGGCGCAGTGCGGCGTGACGATCACGTCCTCGAAGTCCCAGAGCGGCGAGTCCGCGGGCAGCGGCTCCTCCTCGAACACGTCGAGGGCGGCCCCCGCGATGGTGCCGTCGCGGAGCGCGGCGACGAGGTCGTCCTGCTGGACGACCGGGCCGCGCGCGACGTTCACGAGGTAGGCGTCGTCGCGCATCGCGGCGAGTTCGTCCGCGCCGATCAGCCCCTCCGTCTCGTCGGTGAGCGGGACGGTGAGCGCGACGAAGTCGGCGTCGGCGATGGCGTCGTGGAGGTCGTCGCTCCCGTACACCTCGCGGACGTGCTCGACCGGCTCGACCGTGCGCTTCACGCCCGTCACGCGCATGCCGAGGCCGTCCGCGGTTCTGGCGACGCCCCGACCGAGCGTCCCGAGGCCGACGACGCAGCACGTCTGCCCGCGGAGCGTGAACGCCTCGTCCCACTCGGGTCGCTCCCAGACGTGGTCGGACTGCTGTTTGGCGTACCGGTGGAGCTTCCGCGCGAGCGAGAGCATCATGCCCGCCACCGTCTCGCCCACGCTCTCCCCGTGGATGCCCGTCGAGTTCGTGAGCACGACGCCGCGATGCTCGAACTCCTCCACCGGGAACCGGTCCACGCCCGCCTGGATGGAGTGCACCCACTCCACCGCGTCGAGGAACGCGTCCGAGTGTGCGAACGTCACCACCGCGTCCACGCCGTCGAGGTCGTCGTCCGACACCACGCTCACGTCCGGGTCGACGGTTTCGAGTTCGTCCGCGAGGCGCTCGGGCGGGAACACCGCCGACACCGACTCGTGCACGCCGATGTGGGTGACTTCCATGTACGGTGGTTCTCTCGGACCGGAACTTAACGTTGCGGTCGTTCCCGGAGCTGTCGTTCGTCGCGGCGTCGGCCGCGGCGCTCGCGGTCGTAGGTCACTGAAGGGCGGCTCGGAATGAGAGCGTCGTCACAAGGGGCTCGGTGGGGGTAACTCTCGTCACCGCCGCCCTGGTGGTGCTACGAGTTCGAGCGTCAAGAATCCACTCCTATGGCCCTAGTCGTCCGGGTCCGCTGCCTCGTCGAGGAGGATGATCGCTCCACCGAGCAGCGCCGTGTTCTTCAGGAAGTTGATCTTGTTCTCGTGTCGTTCCTTGCCGTCCATCGTCCAGAAGTTGTGGATCCACGGCGTCGTGGAGAGGAAGAAGAGGACGAGCAGCCCCGCGGCGGCCCGCGGGCGCTTCCAGAGCAGGATTCCGAGGTTCGCCACGAGGAGCATCGCCGTGACCGCCGGGACGAGCACGTCCGGCATCGGCACCCCGCTCGACCGGGCGATCTCGACCCGTTTGTCGTTGTTCCTGAAGCCGTCTATCGCCATGTACGCCAGAATCCCACTGTACAGCAGTCGGCCGAGCGTGGACGGTGGTCCGGTCGAAGGCGAGGAGTCGGTCATGGCGGTTACAGGGCCTCGATTCGGCTGACGTTCGCGGCTATCCGGCCGACGGTGTGGTACTCGCCGTCGTCGTCCCGGCGCATGAGCCGGCCCTCCACGTCGTCGCGCTGGTCGGGCACGTCGAAGAGGCCGGAGCCGCAGAACACGTCGCCGTCGTAAACCGCCCAGGTCTCGACGACCTCGTGGGGCTCGCCGGGGTAGGGGACGCGTTCCCAGTCCCGTCCGAAGTTCGTGGACTCGAACAGCGCCACCTCGTGCTCGTCGTTCACCCACGCGGGCGGGGCCTCCTCGCCGCCGCCGAAGAACACGGTGCCGTCGTGAACGAACACACAGCGGATGTAGGAGAAGTCGTTCCCACGGTCGACGCGGGACCAGGAGTCGCCGGCGTCCGTCGTCCGCCAGAGGCCGCCCTCGCCGACCGCGTGGCCGAGCCCGAGGTTCTCCAGATCGTGGTCGAGGTAGCCGGTGGTGGCGAGCCAGACGTCCTCCGAGATGGGGAGGATCTGGTGAACGTCGTCAACGATGGCGTCTCGCCGGTCGCGCCACGTCCGTCCGCCGTCGTCGCTCAGGTGGATGCCGCCGGCTTCGACGCCGGCGACGAGCCGCTGTGGGCGGCCGGGGACGGCTTCGAGCGCGCGGAGTCGCGCGTAGTGCGGGTCGATGGGCGACTCCCAGTGGCCGCGCGAGGGTAGGTCGCGGAAGCCCTCGAGTTCCGACCACGTCTCGCCGCCGTCGACGGAGCGGTAGAGATACGGATCGTTCGTGCCGGCGTAGAGCGCGCCGTCGGCGGTTGCGAGGATCGACCAGACCTCGCTCTCGCCCGCGTGCCAGAAGCGGTCGCCGAGGGGGACGCCGA
>CAZYYH010000156.1:0-5040 GCA_964651725.1 uncultured Halobacteriales archaeon
GCGCTCTCCGACACGCTCTCCTCGGAGATCGGCGGGCTGTACGACCGGCCGCGGCTCATCACGACGCTGGAGCGCGTGGAGCCGGGGACGGACGGCGGCGTGACGTGGCAGGGCGAGGTGGCGGGGCTGGCGGGCGCGGCGGTCATCGCGGCCGTCGCGTTCTACCTGCTGGACGTCGGCGCGGTCGGCGTCGGCGTGGTGGTGCTCGCGGGCCTCGCGGGGATGACGGCGGACAGCCTGCTCGGCGCGACGCTGGAGGGCGGCGCGGTCGGCAACCAGGCGGTGAACTTCCTGGCGACGGCGGTCGGCGCGGTCGCGGGCGGCGTGCTCGCGCTCGCGCTCGGCGTCGTCCCCCTGTGACGGTCTCGGCCCGGCGACGTGTCCGGCACGCGAGTGAAGTCAGTCGTTAAGCGTGCGTAGACAGTACGTAACGTATGGCGGTTTCCTCGGCTCTGGCAGTCACGATACTCATGGCCGTGTTGCTGCTGCTCGTCGCGCTGTGGGTGACGCGCGTCGAGGACTGGCGGTCGTACACGCCGACGCCGTCGGGCCAGCGGAGCGTCGGCGAGCGCCGCGATGAGGCGGCGGAGAAGCCGTCGGGGCTCGTGCGGTGGCTGACGACCGTCGACCACAAGGACATCGGGCTGCTCTACGGCACGTACGCCGTACTCACGTTCGCGTGGGGCGGTATCGCCGCGATACTGATGCGTGCGGAACTCATCGCGCCCGGGGAGAACTTCATGAACCCCGAGTTCTACCAGGCGCTGATGACGAGCCACGGCATCACGATGCTGTTCCTCTTCGCGACACCGGTGCTCTCGGCGTTCGGGAACTACTTCGTGCCGCTGCTGATCGAAGCGGAGGACATGGCGTTCCCGCGGATCAACGCCATCGCGTTCTGGCTGCTGCCGCCGGGCGCGCTGCTCATCTGGGCCGGGTTCTTCCTGCAGCCCCTCGGCATCGATCCCGCGTCCACGGGCTGGACGATGTACACGCCGCTGTCGCTCGACACCTACCTGCCGAGCCCGGGCGTGGACCTCATGCTGCTCGGCCTCCACCTCACGGGCGTCTCGGCGACGATGGGTGCGGTCAACTTCATCGCCACCATCTTCACGGAGCGCGGTGACGGCGTCGGATGGCCGGAACTCGACATCTTCTCGTGGACGATGCTCACCCAGTCCGGGCTCATCCTGTTCTCGTTCCCGCTGCTCGGCAGCGCGCTCGTCATGCTGCTGCTGGACCGCAACTTCGGCACGACGTTCTTCGCGGTCGAGGGCGGCGGCTCGCTTCTGTGGCAGCACCTGTTCTGGTTCTTCGGCCACCCGGAGGTGTACATCATCGTCCTGCCGCCGATGGGTATCGTGAGCCTCGTGCTCCCGCGGTTCTCGGGTCGGAAGCTGTTCGGATTCAAGTTCATCGTCTACTCCACGCTCGCCATCGGCGTCCTGAGCTTCGGCGTGTGGGCCCACCACATGTTCGCCACGGGGATGGACCCGCGACTGCGCGCTAGCTTCATGGCGGTCTCGCTCGCCATCGCCATCCCGTCGGCGGTGAAGGTGTTCAACTGGATCACGACGATGTGGAACGGGAGTCTGCGACTGACGACGCCGATGCTGTACTGCATCGGGTTCGTGCAGAACTTCATCATCGGCGGCGTCACGGGCGTGTTCCTGGCGTCGGTGCCCGTCGACCTCCTGCTCCACGACACGTACTACGTCGTCGGCCACTTCCACTTCATCGTGTTCGGCGCGATCTCCTTCGCGGCGTTCGCGGGCATCTACTACTGGTTCCCCCTCTACACGGGCCGGATGTACCAGCGCACGCTCGGCAAGGCCCACTTCTGGCTCTCCATCGTCGGCTCGAACGTCGTGTTCATCGCCATGATCCTGCTCGGCTACGACGGGATGCCCCGGCGGTACGCCACCTACCTCCCGAAGTTCTTCGACCTCCACTTCATCGCCACGGTGGGCGCGTTCCTCATGCTCGTCGGCCAGATCGTCTTCGTCTGGAACGTCGTCACGTCGTGGCTCTACGGTCCCCGCGTCACCGACGGCGACCCCTGGGATCTCGACGAACACGGTCTCCGGACACGCGAGTGGACGTGGTTCGAGGACGAGCGCCACCCCGCGCTCGCCGACGGCGGTGAGCGAAGCGAAGCTTCGCGAGTCTCGTCGGACTCCGAGTCCGACGGCGGCGACGAGGACGTGGCCGCCGACGAGGGCGACGTCGGGGAGTCGGCGGACGGCGACGAGGGCGAGACGGCGTCGGAGTGACTACGCGTCGAGTTCGTCCGCGGTGTGGACGCGGACGCTCGCGGGCTGCTTGACGTACTCGCCGCGCTCCCGACCGACGACGCGCGCGACGCCGCGCTGTGCGGCGACGTCGAGGAGGCGCTGGGTCACGGTGCCGTCCACGACCACCGCGGTCGGCACGGGGTCGGCGGCCTCGACGGCGTCGAACGCGTCGTCGGCGTCCGCCTCGTCGATGACGCCGAACTCGTCGTCCAGAAGGCGGACGCGCCCGCTCCCGTCGCGGACGACCGCCTGGACGTGCGAGCCGAGCGTCGCGAACTCGTCCGGCCCGGCGGGTTCCGCGTCGGCCGGGTCGGCAGTGTCGGTGGACTCGGCGGCGGCGTCCGGTTCGGCGGTCGCGTCGGCGTCCGCCTCGACCGCCGCGGTCGCGGCGTCGTCGACTGCCGCCTCCGGCCCGGTCGCCGCGTCGGTCGGGCCGGACGGCGCGGCGTCGTCCCCCGCGTCCGCCACCGAGCCGCCGCGCGTGAACTCGCCCTCGGCGGGCGCAGGCTGGCTGCTGCCGTCGGTCGCCGCCTCCGCGACCGCGGCCGCGGTCTCCTCGAACGCGACCTTCTTCCGTAGCGCGTCCGTGACCGCCTCCCGGTCGAGGTCCTCGACGGAGCGACCCGAGGGCGCGCGGGCGACGTAGTCCACGTCCCCGACCTGTGCGAGTTCGCGGAGGATGAGGTCGCCGCCGCGGTCGCCGTCGAGGAACGCGGTGACGGTGCGGTCCTGGGAGAGGTCGGCGATAGCGTCGGGCACGTCCGTGCCCTCGACCGCGACCGCGTTCTTGATGCCGTAGCCGAGGAGCGTCAGCACGTCCGCGCGCCCCTCGACGACGATGACGGCGTCGCTGTCTTCGACCCTGGGACCGGCGGGCAGGCCGTGGTAATCGGTGACGTCCTCGACGCGCACGCTCTCGCGGACCTCCGCGAGGATCTCGTCGCTCGACAGCACGGAGTCGTCGAACGCGGAGGAGAGCAGCTCCTTCGCCCGGTCGACGACCTCGCGGCGCTTCGCGGCGCGCACGTCCTCGATGTGCGTGACCTGGACGCGGGAGCGACAGGGGCCGACGCGCGTGATCGTCTCCAGAGCGGCGGCGAGGATGGCGGTCTCCACCCGATCGAGGCTGGACGCGATGGTGACGCGGCCGAAGGACTGGCCCTCCCGGCTCTCGACCTCGACGTCGATGCGGCCGACCTTCGAGGACTGCTGGAGGTCGCGCAGGTCGAGGTCGTCGCCGAGCAGGCCCTCGGTCTGCCCGAAGATGGCCCCCACGACGTCGCTGCGCTCGACGACGCCCGAGGTCGTGATGTCGGCGTGGATGAGGTACTTGGCCGTGTCGTCCATTTCGAGTCCACTTCCCGTGCGGGATAGCTGTTGGTGGCTCTAGGCGTTGCCGCCCGAAATAGCTGTCGTAACAGGAACGAATCTCTGAGGCTGGCGGCCGGGGAGGGTCAGAACAGCGGCTCGCCGCGCGTCTCGCGCCCGAACGCGAGCACGACCACGCCGCCGAGCGCGAACGCGAGCGCGAGCGGGGCGAGCGCGGCGAGGTAGCCGGCGTCGACGAGCGCGCCGGCGAGGATGGGGCCGAGGACGGCCGCGATCTTGCCGACGCCGCCCGCGAAGCCGTTGCCGGTCGCGCGCGCCTCGGTCGGGAAGAGTTCGGGGGTGTAGGCGTAGATGGCTCCCCACGCGCCGAGGGCGAAGAAGGAGGCGGCGAGCAGGCCGCCGACGAACGGCCAGAAGCCCGCGACGCCGAGGCCGAGCAGATTCACGTCGGGCATCGCGGCGGCGAAGACGAACGTGAAGACGCCCGACAGCAGGAGATAGCTGCCGAGCGTGGGCTTGCGGCCGACCTTCTCCACGAGGTAGGCGGCGGAGAGGTAGCCCGGTATCTGGACGAGCGCGATGAGCGCGAAGTACGCGTAGATGTTGCCGACGACGCCGGCCGCGCCGACGGTCTGGGGTAGCCAGATGAACACGCCGTAGTAGCCGAAGTTGATGGCGAACCACGCCGCCGCGATCATCGCGGTCTGGCCGACCAGATCCGACTCGAACAGCCGGCGGTAGCCGGGAGCGTCCGTCTCCTCGATTTCGCCGGCGTCGATGGGCGTGAACTCGCCGCCGTTCTCCTCGGCGATGGCGCGGAGTCGGTCGTTGGCGGCGTCGACGCGACCGGTTCTGGCGAGGTAGTACGGCGTCTCCGATAGCTGGCTCCGGATGACGAACACGAGGAGCGCGGGGAAGGAGGCGGCGACGAACAGCAGCCGCCAGCCCGCGACCTCGCCGACGGCGGGGACGGCGACGGTGCCGCCCTGGGGAAGGACGGCGAGGAAGAGCCAGGCGAGGCCGACGGCGAGCAGGTTGCCTATCGGCCAGAACGCGTCGAGGTAGACCAGGTAGCGGCCGCGGCGGTCGGTGGGCAGATGCTCGGAGAGGTAGGAGGTGTCGACGGCGAGCGCGCCGCCGAGACCGACGCCGGTGAGAAAGCGGAGCCCGAACCCCGAGTAGAAGCCGACGGCGAGCGCGGTGAGACCGGTGAACACGGAGTACGCGAGCACGGTCCACTGGAACGCGGCCTTGCGGCCGTGCCGGTCGGCGTACCAGCCCCACCCCCAGTTGCCGACGATCATGCCCATGAGGCTCGCGGAGCCGAGCAGGCCGGCGGAGAGGCCGCCGAGGCCCCACGTGGCGATGAGCGCGGGCAGCGTGAAGCTGATGACGATGACCTCCATGCCGTCGAACG
>CAZYYH010000157.1:0-5005 GCA_964651725.1 uncultured Halobacteriales archaeon
CGATCTCCGGGTTATGAGCCCGGCGGAATCTCCTGGCTATCCCATCCCGCTACCCTCTCGTAATCCGCTACCGAAGTTAAGAATTGTGTTTCCGGCGTCCGGCTGTGAACGCTTACCGTGACCCGGCACCGAGTTCGTCGAGCAGCACCTCGGCCGCGCGCTCCGACGACCCCGGGCCGCGCCCCGTGATGAGGTCGCCGTCGACGCGCACGCTCGTGTCCCGGTCGAGCTGGGCGTCCCAGTCGCCGCCCGCAGCTTTAACCTCGTCCTCGACCCAGTACGGGAGCTTCCGGCCGTCCGGCATCACGTCGTCGTCGTCCACGATGCCCTCCTCCCACTCGTTCGGGAAGCCCGTGACCTGCCGGCCCTCGACGAGGAACCCGCCGTCGGCGTCGCGGGTGAACGCGAGCAGGCCGACCGCGTGACAGACGACGAGCGCCTTGCCGTCGTCGCCCGTCACCGCGTCGCGGAGGAGCCGGCGCGCGTGCGTGTCCTGGTTGACGTCCCACTCCGTGCCGTGGCCGCCCGGGAACACGACCGCGTCGTACTCCGCCGCGTCCACGCGCGAGACCTTCTCGGGGTCGGCGAGGCGGTCGTCCGAGGAGACGAACTCCTCGTACTCCGAAGCGGTCTCCTCGCCGACGCGCTCCGGGTCGAGCGACCGCTCGTCCACCGACGGCGGGTTGCCGGTCGGCGTCGCCACGGTCACGTCGAACCCCGCGTCGTCGAGCGTCCGCAGCGGCTCGACGCACTCCTCGCACCAGTAGCCGTGCTCGCTCACCACGAACAGTGCGGATGACATGTCGTCCCGACGTTGCCCGGCGGATCGGTTAAACGTGCCGTCTCACCCGCCGAGTTGCCGGAACGACGGCTCACGCACGAGGTCCGCAGGGCGGGGTCGTCCCGTCAGTGGTCGCCGTCCTCGTCCGTGATGACGACCTCGCCGTCCACCACGTCCACGTTGATGAGCGTCCGCACGCGGTACTCCGTATCGTCGAGTTCGTTCGGGCCGTCCTTCTTGATGACCGCGACGACGTCCGCCACGTCCGCGTCGATGTGCTCCAGCGCCTGCGTGATCGCCTTCAGCGTCCCGCCCGTCGACAGCACGTCGTCGAGCACCAGCACCCGGTCGCCCGCCTGCACGTCGTTGATGTACATCTCCGACTCCGAATAGCCCGTCTGCTGGGACAGCGACACCTCGCCGTCCAGCCCGTACTGGCGCTTCCGGATGACCACCAGCGGGATGTCCGTCATCAGCGACATCGCCGTCGAGATGTGGATGCCCATCGCCGCCGGCGTCACGATCTTGTCGACGTCCTCGAGTTCCGCCTTGCGGATGATGCCGATGACGATCTCGCGGAGGAGCCCCGGCTCCAGCATCGGCACGCCGTCGCTGATGGGGTGGACGAAGTAGTGGTACCCGTTCTTCTCGATGACAGGGGCCTCGAGCAGCGACCGCTTCAGCCTCTCCATGTCGGGTGTACTCGGTACGGGAGTAAAAGGTGACGGTAACGCTCCAAGCCCTCGGGTGCGGCGCACGAGCGTGCCGCACCCTCGCCCTTGGAGATTCCACCAGGGTCGCGCGCTCGCGGTCCGTGGTGTCGCTCATGGCTCGACGTCGTGCGCTCTGACATAACAGTTCGGGTGGCGTGAAGGTTCCCGCGTCGGTCACCGCCGTTCGACGCGGCTCGTCGACCACACACTGCGCCCTGTTTCTCCGCCGTGGTTACGAGTGGTGAGTGGATGATCCGGAGCAGTACGGGACGGCCCGCTGCCAGCCACTTTCAAACCTATGAGTGTAATATGTTGTAATTATTTGTAACAGGATGTAATATTCACGTAGTTTATGAGCGTAGCGTTCTCGGCGGAGTTCCGGCTCCCTACCGCGACCGCACCTTTACCCGCACCCATCACAAAGACCACGCCGAGGAAAGGACACCCGAGCCATGAACGTCCGCCAGGCGATCCCGAGGGAGGCGATTCCGAGCGTGGCCGACGCGGCGTTCGGCCTAGCGTTCGACGGCGAGGGCAACGACGCTCCGGACCGCTTCGAGGGTGACGGGTAGGATGACGTGGACGCGGACCGTGGACGAGCCGGATCGCACGCGGTGGACGCGCGCCGACGACCTCGCCGAGGTGTCGGTGCGGCACACCGCGGACGGTCAGTGGTCGGTCGCGCTCGACCGCCTGGAGCAGGCCGCGGCGGGACCGGCGTACCGCCGCGAGACGCTCGCCGACGAGGACGCGGCGCGCGACCTCGCGGCCGAGTGGCGGGACGAGTTCGAGCCGCCCGCAACGGAGGGGTAGCGCGGCGTCGACACCGCATCCGGGGCCGAGGAGGCGATGGCACGGGGCGTCGATAGTCGTACGCTGCACCCAGCCTCGTACCGAAGTTCGGTTACTGGAGCGGGACTGGTCATCGAAGCTATCGCCGGAGTTGTAGTGGATACTACACCAACCGGGAGAATATAAATGCCAGCGGTATCAAGGCCATGCCGTTACCCGTGTAAGGGTTGCAGAGCTAACTGGTCCCAGGGTTCTGGGACTACCTACGGGGGTGGGGTGCGCGGGGTGGGACGAGATCCCACCCCGTTTCGTCGAACGATGGGGATCAGTATGGAGGTCTATCAGGGGAGCAACGGCCGGTACTACACGGATCTGGAAGTCTGGGAGCGGTTGGAAGCGGAGGAGTGGACGCCGTTAGCCTGGGATTCCGCGTCCGGGGACGAGTGGATGAGCACGCCTGCGGGCGACGTTCTGCATCTGAAGCCCATCGCGCCACCCGACTTGCCGCCGACCGTCACGCTCGAAGCCGTCGAAGACGGGTATCTCGCGCGTGCTGACCCACCACCGGATAGATAGATTCGCGGCCGTATCGAGGGAGACCACACAGGGTGGTTCGGGAGGCGATCCCGCGACGTCGCCGTGACCGGGCAGACGACCGACACCCGCCCCGAGTTCCGCGTCACTTCGGCGTGCTGACCGCGAGGCCGGAGCCGAGCGGGACGAACGCCGTGTCGAACTCCGGGTCGTCGCGGACGTGCTCGACGTAGTCGACGACGCCGGCGATCGACTCTTCGATGGCGTCCTCGCCCGAGAGCACCGCCACCACGTCGTCGGCACTCGCCGGCCCCCTGAGCATGTTGTCCGCGACGATAGCGCCGTGCGGGGACAGCTGCTCGCGCGCGAGTTCGAACGCGTCGACGTACCGGTGCTTCTCGTGGTCGATCAGCACCACGTCGAACGGGCCGTCGAACGCCTCGAACGTCTCGATGGCGTCGCCGCCCTCGAACCGGACGGTCGGGTCGTAGTCGCCGCGCGCCAGGAACTCGCGGGCCTCGGCGAGTTCGTCGTCGTCGTACTCGGTGAGCACGAGTTCGCCGTCCGCGGGGAGCGCGCCCGCGAACCACGCCCCCGAGTAGCCGAAGCCCGACCCGAACTCGAACACGCGCTCCGCGCGGGTCAGCCGCGCGAGCACGCGCAGAAACCGGCCGGCGTCCGGGCCGATGGTCGGGAACGACTGCTCGTCGCCGTGGGCGGCCATCTCCGCGAGCAGCGGCTCCGGCTCGTCGCGCGCGAGGTCGAGGAACCGCTCCGTCGTCTCGGAGAGCACTTCGCTCATGTGTGGCGAGTCGGAGACCGGGGCCTTAGCGGTTCCGCCGACCGCGACCGACACGTTTGAGACGCCGGCCCTCGGACTCCGGGACGTGACAGAGACGGAGGCCGAGGGACGGTGACGGAGACGGAAGCGGAGTCCGGCGGCGTCGTCGCGCGCTACCGGGAGACGGAGACCGAGCGCGTGCTGGCGTTCGAGCGCGACGGCCGGCGCGCGGTCGTCGCACAGAACCGCGAGGGCTACGCGATGCTGAAGGTCCGCGGCCCCGACGGCGACGAGCGGGAGCGCTACTACGGCTTCGACGTGGCGCTCGACCACGCGGCGGAGCTGCTGGGCGTCGAACCGCACGACCTCCCGGTGCCCGACGCCGCGAGCGACATGGGGATGTAGGCGGGCGACGGAGTCAGCAGCCCGCGAGGTCGGCGAGCGCGCCCGCCAGCACCCGGGTCGCGGCCGCGCAGTCCGCCCAGTCCGTCCACTCGCGGGGATTGTGCGAGATACCGTCGCGCGACGGCGCGAACAGGAGCGCGGCGTCCGTCACCGCCGCGACGTGCATCGTGTCGTGTGCGGCTCCGGAGTGGAGGTCCATCGTCTCGATTCCGGCCCCGTCGCCCGCGTCGTGGGAGATCCGGCGAAGCCGGTCGCTCATCGGCGTCGGCGCGAGGTCGAACGGCCGGTCGAACGTCGTCTCGACGCCGCGCTCGCGCTCCAGCCGCACGAGGCTCCGGCGCGCGCGGTCGCATATTTCGTCCATCGACTCGGCGACCACGTCCCGCACGTCCACGCCGAGTTCGACGCGGCCGGGCACGACGTTGACGGCGTTCGGCTCCACGTCGAGCGCACCGACGGTGCCGACCGCGGACTCGCTGTCCGCCGCGACGGTGTCCCACGCCGCGCGCTCCACGTCGAGCACGAACTCGCTCGCCGCCGCGAGCGCGTCCGTCCGGTCCGGCATCGGCGTGGCTCCGGCGTGGTCGGCCTCGCCCCGGATCTCGACCTCGCACCGGGTGATGCCCGTGATGGTCGTCACGACGCCGACGGGGACGCCCGCGTCCGCCAGGCGCTCGGACTGCTCGACGTGGAGTTCGAGCCACGCGTCCCACTCGCTCGCGTCGAGCCGACCGTCGCCGCGGTAGCCGACGCCGTCGAGCGCCTCGCCGAGCGTCACGCCGTCGGCGTCGGTCTCCGCGAGCGCGTCCGCGACCGGGTGCTCGCCGCACGCGACCGACGACCCGAGCAGGCCACCCGAGAACCGTGCGCCCTCCTCCTCCGTGAAGTTCACCACCTCGACAGGGCGCGCCGGCTCCACCCCCGCGTCCTGCATCGCCCGGACGGATTCGAGCGCGGCGTAGACGCCGAGCGGCCCGTCGAAGATGCCGCCCGCGGGCA
>CAZYYH010000158.1:0-4975 GCA_964651725.1 uncultured Halobacteriales archaeon
ACAAGGACAAGAAGGGCGACGAGAAGATGGAGGCGTTCAACGACCGCACCAAGCGAATCGACTTCCCGTACGTCCTCGAGTACGCCCAGGAGGCCAACATCTACGAGAAACTCCTGCGGAACGCGGACGTGCCCGACATCCACGTCGAGCCGCACACGCTGGAGATGGCGGGACTGTTCGGCGTGCTCACGCGCATCGAGGAGCCGGACAACGACACCGTCGACCTGCTCCAGAAGGCGAAGGCGTACAACGGCGAGGTGGACGAGGGCGAGGACGTGGACGCCAAGAAGCTCCGCGAGGAGGCGACGGTAACCGCCGAGATCGGCGAGGGCATGGAGGGCGTGTCGCCGCGGTTCATCGGCGACGAGATCGCGGAGGCCATCATGGACTCGATGCACCGCGACCGCGACTTCCTGTCGCCGCTGACCACGTTCAACCACTTCGAGGAGAACCTGGAGAACCACGGCTCCATCCCCGAGGAGAACTTCGAGCGCTACCACCGCTACCTCGAACTCGTCCGCGAGGAGTACCGCGAGCGCGCCATCGAGGACGTGCGCCACGCCCTCGCGTACGACGTGGAGGAGATCCAGCGCCAGGGCGAGAAGTACATGGACCACGTGATGGCGTACATCGACGACGACACCGTCGAGGACGAGATCACGGGCCGGGAGTCCGACCCGGACGAGAAGTTCCTGCGGTCGGTCGAGGAACAGCTCGACATCCCCGAGGACCGCAAGGACGACTTCCGGCAGGAAGTGTCGAACTGGGTCTCCCGCCGCGCCCGCGAGGGCGACACGTTCGACCCGACGGACAACGAGCGGCTCCGTCGCGCGCTCGAACGCAAGCTCTGGGAGGACAAGAAGCACAACATCAACTTCTCGGCGCTCGTCTCCAGCGGCGAACTCGACGAGCAGCGGTCGGGCTGGATCGACGCGCTGATGGAGCGGGGCTACTCCCGCGAGGGCGCGAAGGAGGTGCTGGAGTTCGCGGGTGCCGAGGTCGCCAAGGTGGAGATGGAAGAGTGATCCGCGAGTACGTCAGGGACGCGGATCGCGCGCTCGGCGACGCGTACGACGACCCGATGGGCCTGCGGGAGTTCGTGGACCTCGCGTTCGAGAACCCGGGCGTCGCGTCGCACGCGTCCAAGTACCTGCTCTCGGCCATCGAGGCCGCGGGCACGCGGGAGGTCGTCGAGGAGGGCGAGTCGAAGGAGCGCTACCGGTTCTTCGACGACCCGCACAACGACGGCGAGCACGCGGTCCTCGGCAACACGGAGGAACTCAACTCGTTCGTGGACGACCTGCGCGCCATCGCGGCCGGCAGGGGGAAGGCCGAGAAGATACTCTGGTTCGCGGGTCCGACCGCGACCGGGAAGTCGGAGCTGAAGCGGTGTCTCGTGAACGGTCTCCGCGAGTACTCGAAGACCGACGAGGGCCGGCGGTACACGGTCGAGTGGAACGTGTCGGGCGCGTCCTCGGAGGGCTCGGGGTTCACGTACGGCGACGACCGCGCGACCGACGAGGACGAGTGGCACGAGAGCCCGGTGCAGGCGAACCCGCTGTCGGTGTTCCCGGCGGAGGTGCGCGAGCGCATCCTCGACGACCTCAACGAGGCGGTCGGCGACAGCGTGCCGGCGCGCGTCGGGACCGATCTCGACCCGTTCAGCCGCGAGGCGTACGACTACCTCGAGGAGGAGTACCGGCGGCGCGGCCGCGAGGACCTGTTCTCGGCGGTGGTGGACGACGCCCACCTCCGCGTGAAGAACTACGTGGTGGACGTGGGCCGGGGCGTCGGCGTGCTCCACTCGGAGGACTCCGGCTCGCCGAAAGAGCGCCTCGTCGGGTCCTGGATGATGGAGATGCTGCGCGAACTCGACTCGCGCGGCCGGAAGAACCCGCAGGCGTTCAGCTACGACGGCGTGCTCTCGCAGGGCAACGCCGGCCTCACCATCGTCGAGGACGCGGCCCAGCACGCCGACCTGCTCCGGAAGCTGCTCAACGTCCCCGACGAGCGCCACGTCAAGCTCGACAAGGGAATCGGGATGGACGTGGACACCCAGCTGTTGATCATCTCGAATCTGGACCTGGAGGCGCAGCTCAACCAGCACGCGGAGCGCCACGGTCAGGACCCGCTGAAGGCGCTGAAGCGCCGGCTCAGCAAGCACGTGTTCGGCTACCTCACGAACCTCAGCCTCGAAGCGCAGCTGCTCCACCGCGAACTCACCGACGCGACCGAGGTGTGGCGCGCGGACACGTACGACGAGTTCGAGGAGCGGGTGCGCGCGCCGCTGTCGGTGTCGGTGAGCCGCGGCGGCGGCGAGACGGCCGACCGCGAGTTCGCGCCGCACGCCGTCGAGGCGGCGGCGCTCTACAGCGTCGTGACGCGGCTGGACGACGCCGACCTCCCGGCGAGCCTCGACCTCGTGGACAAGGCGATGCTGTTCGACCGCGGCTACCTCCGCGAGGGCGAGGACCGCGTCGACGTGGACGACTTCGACTTCGACGACGACGCCGCGGACGGTCAGAACGGCATCCCGGTCACGTTCACGCGCGACGTGCTCGCGGACCTGCTCCACGCAGAGTCCGACCGCCACCACTCCGAGTTGCCCGTCGAGGACGTGGTGATGCCCCGCGACGTGCTGAACGCGATGGTGGAGGGCCTGGCGGACGCCCCCGTGTTCTCGGCGGCGGAGCGCTCCGAGTACGAGGACCGGGTCGTGACGGTGAAGGACTACGTACTCACCCGCCAGGAGAAGGACGTCCGGTCGGCGATGATGCACGACCACGGCGTCGAGGAGGCGACCGTCGAGGAGTACGTCGAGCACGTCTACGCGTGGGCGACGGACTCGACGGTGGAGAACGACCGCGGGGAGCAGGTCGAACCCGACCCGCTCGTGATGAAGGTGTTCGAGACGGACCACCTCGGGCGGTTCGACGCCGACGACTACGCCGGCAACGAGCCGTCGCCCGCGGTGCGGGAGTTCCGCGAGGGCAAGATCATCACCGCCGTCAACCGCCACGCGTGGGAGCACCGCGACGAGGACTTCCGCATCGACGACGTGGACCTCCAGAACATCCCGGTCATCGAGGCGGTGCTGGAGGCGACCGACTGGGACGACGTCCAGCGCACGTTCGAGGATCTCGACCCGACCCAGTGGGACGACCCGCCGAGCGACACCGAGACCGCCGACTGCAAGGCGACCACCGTCGAGAACATGGTGGACCTGTTCGGCTACTCGGAGTCGTCGGCGGAACTCACGAGCCGACACGTCATGGACCAGGTGAGCTACCGATGGGACTGAACCAGGAGGGCGGCTGAGATGGGACTCAAGGACGACCTCGAACGCTACCGGGAGGTCGGCGAGGCCCGCCGCCAGGACCTCTCGGAGTTCATCACGTACGGCGACCTCGGGTCGGGACGCCCGGACGACATCCGCGTGCCGATCAAGATCGTGGACCTGCCGGAGTTCGAGTACGACCGCCGCGACCAGGGCGGCGTCGGCCAGGGCGGGGACGGCACGCCGGACGTCGGCGACCCGGTCGGCCAGCCGGAGCCGCAACCCGGGGACGGCGACGACGGCGACGGCGACGAGGCCGGCGAGGGCTCGGGCGAGCACGACTACTACGAGATGGACCCCGAGGAGTTCGCGGAGGAACTCGACGAGGAACTCGGCCTCGACCTGGAGCCGAAGGGCAAGCAGGTGGTGGAGGAGGTCGAGGGCGACTTCACGGACGTTGCCCGGACGGGGCCGCGAGGAACCCTCGACTTCGAGCGGTTCTTCAAGGAGGGGCTGAAGCGGAAGCTGGCGATGGACTTCGACGAGGAGTACGTCACCGCGGCGCTCACGGTCGAGGGCTGGGGGCCGGCCCGCGTGTTCGAGTGGGCGCGCGAGCAGTCCATCCCGGTCGCGCGGCCCTGGATCGAGGAGCGGTACGAGGAGGTCCCGGCGTCGGACCGGTCGACGTACGCCACGATAGACGAGATGGAGGCCGAGGTGGAGCGCGAGCCGGCGGTCGCCCGCATCCGGCGGGAGGGTATCAAGCACGTCCCGTTCCGCCGGGAGGACGAGCGCTACCGCTACCCGGAGGTGGTGGAGCGCCACGAGAAGAACGTCGTCGTCTGCAACATCCGCGACGTGTCCGGGTCGATGCGCAAGGACAAGCGGGAACTCGTCGAGCGCACGTTCACGCCGCTGGACTGGTATCTCACGGGCAAGTACGACCACGCCGAGTTCGTCTACATCGCCCACGACGCGGAGGCGTGGAAGGTGGAGCGCGACGAGTTCTTCGGCATCCGGTCGGGCGGGGGCACCCGCATCTCCTCCGCCTACGAACTCGCCCTGGAGGTGCTCGACGAGGAGTACCCGTGGACGGACTGGAACCGGTACGTGTTCGCGGCGGGCGACGGCGAGAACTCCCACAACGACACGGAGCAGAACGTCGTGCCACTGATGGAGGAGATCGACGCGAACCTCCACGCGTACGTGGAGACGCGGCCGGAAGGATCGATCCGGACGGGCACGCACGCCAAGGAGGTCGAGTCGGCGCTCGGCGACGCCGCCAACGTCGCGGTGGCGACGGTGTCGGGGCAGTCGGACGTGCTCGACGCCATCTACGAGATACTCTCCACGGAGGACAATGACTGACCGCATCCGCAAGCAGCGCGTCGCGGGATCGCTCGAGGAGCCGGTGCGGGAGGCCCGGGCCCTCGCAGAGAAGCTCGGCCTGGAGCCGTACCCGGTGAACTACTGGATCGTCGACCACGACGAGATGAACCAGCTCATCGCGTACGGCGGCTTCCAGCGTCGCTACCCCCACTGGCGGTGGGGGATGCAGTACGACCGCCAGCAGAAGCAGACGCAGTTCCTCGGCGGGAAGGCGTTCGAGATCGTGAACAACGACGACCCCGCGCACGCGTTCCTCCAGGAGTCGAACGCGCTCGCCGACCAGAAGGCGGTCATCACGCACGTCGAGGC
>CAZYYH010000159.1:0-4962 GCA_964651725.1 uncultured Halobacteriales archaeon
CGGCCGAACGGCGAGTGGACGATGCGCTGCATGGCGAGATAGCAGACCAGCACCACCAGCCCCACCATGTAGTAGGAGACCTCCGAGGTGCCGAGCGTGAGGACGCCGAGCAGCCCCTCGATCTCGTCGCCGGTTAGCTGGCCGATGGCGAGGTTGAGCGAGTCCACCCACGGCACGCCGATCTCGAACCCGTCGGGGTGGGTGCCGACGTTCACCGCCGGGCCGTCCGAGGGGTTGGACGCGGCGTAGTCCCAGCCGCGCACGAACACGTAGAGCACCTGCGCGAACCCCAGCGTTATCATGGCGAAGTAGACGCCGGAGAGCCGGAACGACACCGCGCCGATGGCGAGCGCGAGGAGCGCCGCGAGCAGCCCCGCGAGCACCAGCGCCACCACGAACGGCGTCGAGGACGGCAGGAGCGGCACCTTGCCGTTCGCCAGCAGCACCACGAAGTACGCGCCGGTGCCGTAGAACGCCGCGTGGCCGAAGGAGAGGTAGCCCGTGTACCCCGACACGAAGTCGAAGCTCATGGCGAACAGGCCGAAGTAGAACACCGCGATCATCGTCTCGACGCGTGGCAGCAACGTCACGGCTTCCGACGCGACGGGTGACGCCGCGAGCAGGCCGTACACGCCGGGGTAGAGGACGAAGAACGCGACGACGGCGGTGTGGACGGTGTGGTCGCGGAGATACGCGACGGGCCACCACGGCTCGGCCGCGGTCGGCCCGTCCGCCGACGGCTCGTCCTCCGTCACCCCGGCGCGCTCCGCGTCGGCGCGGTCGGCGTCGTCGGCCGTCCCGGGTTCGGAGCTAATGGCCGCCCACCTCCTGCACGCCGAAGAGGCCCTGCGGGCGCAGCACCAGCATGACGACGAGGATGAGGAAGATGGTCATCTGCGGCAGGCCGGTGAAGTCGATGGCGTTCTGGAACCACCACGTCATCGTCGCGTCCACCATCCCCACGAGCACGGCCGCGACGACCGTGCCGCGGAACGTGCCCAGCCCGCCGATGATGACGACGACGAACGCCGGCAGCAGCGTCTCCGCCGCGAGCGGCACGCTCGCGCCCCACGACGAGTCCCACGCCAGGAGGACGCCCGCGACGCCGGCGACGCCCGCGCCGAGCGCGAACACGACCGTGAACACGCGGCGCACGTCGATGCCGAGTGCGGCCGTCATCTCGGCGTCCTCGCTGCCCGCGCGGACGACGAAGCCGTACCGGGTGCGCGTCAGGAACGCCCACAGGCCCGCGACCGTCGCCGCGCCCATCGCGATCTCGAACAGTGCCAGCCCGCCGACGCGCACCGCCGTCGCCGGCACCGCCGCAGCGGTGGCGACGCCGGCGACGGTTCCGACGACCCCGGCGAGCGCGGCCGGCGCGCGTTCGGGGTTCACGCTCGCGGCGTCGAACGCGTCGATCTCTCGGGCGTGCCGTCGAACGCCGCGAGCGACGCCGGTCCGCGCGAGTGCCGTCCACGCCACCACCGCGGCGAGCGCGCCGACGACCGGCGCGAGCACCGCCGCCGGGGGGACGGGTATCGACGTGGTGAGCGCGGCGGGCTTCGTCGCCAGCGCGGCCTGCCATTCGGTGATGGGCTGGAGGCCGTAGAACGTCACCACGATGCGCGCCACCTCGTCGAGCACCAGCGTCAGCCCGAACGTCAGCAGTATCTGGTAGATGGGGGGCCGGTCGTACAGCGGCCGGATGAGCGCGACCTCCACGACGCCGCCGAGCGCGGCGAGCGCGGCGAACACCACCGCCGCCGCGACGAAGAAGGCGAGGACGCGCGTCGCGCCCGCCGTGCCCGCCGCCAGCACCACCATCACCAGCCCGCCGAGGTACGCGCCCAGCATCGTGAGCGAGCCGTGCGCGAAGTTGAGCACGCCCATCAGCCCGAAGATGAGGGTCAGACCGCCCGCGATCATCACGTACAGCGCCGACTTGGACAGCCCGTCCACGAGCACGCCGAGGAGGTTCGACGGCCGGAGGAACTGGCCGAGCGCGTCCACCAGCCCGAGGACGATGGGGTCGATCATGCGCTGAGATACCTCCTGAGGCGGTCGTCGTCGGCCGTCACCGCGTCCGCGTCGCCGGCGTCCACGACTTGCCCGTTGTCGAGCACGAAGAAGCGGTCTGCGAGGTCGAGCGCGAGCGGCAGGTTCTGCTCCACGAGGAGGATGGTGGTCTCCTCGGCCGCCGCCACGAGCGCGTCCGCCACGGCCTCCACGATCAGGGGCGCGAGGCCCTCGCTCGGCTCGTCCACGAGCAGCAGGTCGTTGTCGCCGACCAGCCCCCTGGCGATGGCGAGCATCTGCTGCTGGCCGCCCGACAGCGTGCCGGCGTCGCGGTCGCGGAACTCGCGGAGGTCGGGGAACGTCTCGAACGCCAGCGCCAGGCCGGCGTCCACGTCGCCGCCCGCCGGCACCGCAACGCGCAGGTTCTCCGCGACCGACAGTTGACTGAACATGCGGCGCTCCTCGGGAATCCAGCCCACGCCAAGCTCTGCGACCTCGTGGGTCGCCCTCCCGACGAGGTCCTCGCCGCGGTACCGGACGCTGCCCTCGCGCGGCGGCGTGAGCTGGAGGATGGAGCGGAGCGTCGTCGTCTTCCCGACGCCGTTCCGGCCGACGAGCGCCACCACCTCGCCCGCCGCCACGTCCAGCGAGACGCCCTCCAGTACGTGGCTCTCGCCGTAGTAGGCGTGCACGTCGTCGAGTTCAAGCAGCATCCGCTCCCTCCTCGGTCTCGTACCCGCCGAGGTACGCCTCCTGCACCGCCGGGTCGCCCCTGACCTCGGCCGGCGGACCGTCCGCGATGACCGCGCCCCGGTTCAGCACCACCACGCGTTCGGAGACCTCCATCACGATGTCCATGTTGTGCTCCACGAGCAGCACCGCGTGGTCGCGCGCCACGTCCTCGATGAGGTCGATGACGTCGCCGACGCTCTCCGAGGAGACGCCCGCGTTCGGCTCGTCGAGCAACAGCACGTCCGGGTCGCCCGCGAGCGCGACCGCCACCTCCAGCTGGCGCTTCTCGCCGTGGCTCAGGTTCGCCGCCGGCTCCTCGGCCTGCGCCGCGAGCCCGACGCGCTCAAGCACCCGGTACGCCTCCTCGACCGGCTCGTCGAGCGCCGACGCGTTCCGCCACAGCCGCCACGAGTCGTCCGTGTGGGCCTGTGCCGCCACGCGCACGTTCTCCAGCACCGAACTCGCCGGGAACACGTTCGTGATCTGGTAAGAGCGGTGGACGCCGAGGCTCGCCGTCTCGTGTAGCTCGGCGTCGGTTACGTCGCGCCAGCCATCGTCCACGCGGAACTCCACCGACCCCGCCGACGGAACCAGTGCGCCCGTCAGCAGGTCGAAGAACGTCGTCTTCCCCGCGCCGTTCGGCCCGATGAGCGAGCAGAGTTCGTCGCCGAGTTCGAACTCCACGCCGTCGACGGCCGTCAGACCGCCGAACCGCTTCGTCAGCTCCCGCGTCCGGAGCATCTTACAGCGAGCAGTCCACGCCCTCGGACGGGACGGTCGCCTCCTCGCCCGGGATGGTGGCGAGCGGCTCGCCGGGCATCACCGCCGCGTCCCACGAGTCCGTCCACTCGTCCGTCGTCGGCACCGGGTTCGCCACCGTCATCGACGACCGGGCCTGGTTGTCGTACTCCTGGAACGCGTAGCCGTCCTCGCCCTTCGGCGTGTCCGTCACCGTCATCCCGCGCATCGCCTCCGCCACGTCAGCGCCGTCCGTCGACCCCGACTCCTCGACCGCCTGCGCGACGGCCGACGCCGCCGTGAACGTCCCCGACGTGAACAGGTCCGGCACCACGCCGTACGTGCTCGTGTAGCCGTCCACGAACGTCGAGTTGACCTCGTTGTCGTACTGGTTCCAGTGGTAGCGCGTCGTGAACGGCCCCAGCTTCGCGCTCTCGATCTTCTCCGCCGTCAGCGGCTCCCCGAGCACCTTCTGGAGCGTCTGCCCCACGATGGAGTTCGTGATCTGCGTGGCGAACCCGCCGAACACGCGGTAGTCGTAGTCGCCCGAGAGGAACGACGTGAACAGCGCCGGCAGCGTCGCCACCGTGAACCCGCCGACGATGCCCTCCGCGCCCGCGCTCTGAGCGTTGTCGAGCAGCCCCTCCCACTCCGTGTAGCCCTGCGGCACGAACTTCTCACCGACGATCTCGACGCCCTCGCTCTCCAGCACCGTCCGGTAGTTGTTCACCACCGCCCGGCCGAAGCTGTAGTCCGCGCCGAACAGGTACACCGACGACACGTCCGTCTCCTGGGCGACGTACTTCCCGCCCGACCGCGCGTCCATCGCCGTGTTCTCGCTCGCGCGGAACACGTTCTCCGCACACGTCTCCGAACTCGCCGTGATGCCCGCCGACGCCGCCGGCCCCGCCACGTACGGCACGTCCGCCGTCTGCGCCACCGTCGTGCTCACTCGGGACGCCGCGCCCGACGACGCACACCCGAACAGCAGGTCCACCTCGTCGTCCTGCACCAGCGTCGTCGCGAGCGACTGCGCCTCGTCCGCCGAGAACTGCGTGTCCCGAACCAGGAGTTCGTACTCCACGTCACCCACGGAAACTGTGTGCTCGCCCGTCGTCGACACGTCCGCCGGGTCGTCGCCCGCCTTGTACGCCAGCCCCGACAGGAACCCCCACAGGCTCTGCTGTCCGTAGTACTTCAGGTCCCCCGACAGCGGCTGGAGCACCCCGATCTTCACCGTCCCCGACGCCGACCCGCCGCCGCCGACGCCGCCAGTGCAGCCAGCCAGTCCAGCGATCCCTGCCGCGCCCGCCGACTCCAGTACCCGTCTTCGCGTGATGCGTGCTTCCTCCATGACGAGTACATATCTCTTTCGATACCACCAAATTACCGGTGGTTCACATCTTAACCCGCAAGCCCTCGCCTGCGCGGTCCGAACGAAGTGAGGACCGCGAGATGGACGAACGGCGAGCGCCG
>CAZYYH010000160.1:0-4919 GCA_964651725.1 uncultured Halobacteriales archaeon
CGCGGGAGTTCCGCACCGACCACGACGCGGACCACGGCGGGTTCACGAAGACGCCGGCGGAGTCCCGGGAGATAGTCGGGGACGCGGTGGCGCGCGGCGTGTACGAGGTGTGTTCGGTGTCGGGCCTGCATCCGGCGTTCGCGCTCGACGACGAGCATCACGAGGCGCTGGCGGCGAGCGACGGCGAGAACAACTACCGGCCGCCCGTGGAGTACGAGGTCGACCCCGGCACGTACGTCGAGCAGATCCGGGCGATGAGCGTGGACGGCGTTCACGTCCACTCGATGACGCCGGAGGAGGCCTACCACGCGAAGCGCGGCACCGACCGGAGCTACCGCGAGGTGTACCGGCGGCTGAAGGAAGCCGGCCTCGACTCGGTGCCGGGCACGGCCGCCGAGATTCTCGTGGACGAGGTCAGGGACGTGATCTGTCCGGGGAAGATCGACACGCAGGGGTGGCTCGACGCGATGGCGGCGGCCGCCGACGTGGGCCTCGACACGACGGCGACCATCATGTACGGCCACGTCGAGAACGAGGCACACCGCGCGATGCATCTGGAGCGCGTCCGCGAGTTGCAGGACCGCACCGGCGCGATCACCGAGTTCGTCCCGCTCTCCTTCGTCCACTCGGACACGCCACTGTACCAGCGCGGGATGGTGGACGCGGGCGCGACCACCCACGAGGACGAACTCATGATCGCCGTCTCCCGACTCTTCCTCGACAACGTCGCGCACGTCCAGTCGTCGTGGGTGAAGTACGGCGACGAGCAAGGGCTGAAGATGCTGTCCTGTGGCGCGGACGACTTCATGGGCACCATCCTCTCCGAGGAGATCACGAAGCGCGCGGGCGGCGAGTACGGCGAGTTCCGGAGCGTCGACGACTACGTCGAGATGATAACCGCGATCGGCAGGACGCCGGTCGAGCGCTCCACCGACTACCGGCAGCGGCGGCGGGTCGACCCCGACGACGGCCCGCCGTTCGGACCGCAACTCGGGCCGAACGCGGACGGCACCCCGCTGCTCGACGGCGTCGGCGCAAGCGACAAGGTGCGCGCCGACGACTAGACGGCTCCATGATGGCGACGACGCACGCGGTCGTCGGCGTCGCGCTCGCCGCGGCGCTCGTCCCGGTCGCACCCGAACTCGCACCGGTCGCGGCCGTTGCAGCCGCGACCGGCGGCCTCGCGCCCGACCTCGATCTGGCGTGGACGCACCGGCGCACGCTCCACTTCCCGATCCTCGCGTGGCCGCCGACGCTCGTTGCGCTCGGCGTCGCCGCCGTCGTTCCCGATCCGGCGACCGTCGCCGTCGCGTTCTTCCTGCTCGCCGCGGCCGTCCACGCCACCTCGGACGTGCTCGCCGGTGGCGCGGAGCGCCACCCTTGGAAGCGCACCACTGACGACGCCGTCTACTGCCATCTGCAGCGACGCTGGTGGCGGGCGCGGCGCTGGATTCGCTACGCCGGTGCGCCCGAGGACCTCGCGCTGCTCGTCGCGTTCGCCGTCCCCGGACTCCTCGCCTTCGACGGGCCGATCCGGTGGCTCGTCGGTGTCCTCGTCGCCATCTCCGTCGGCTTCACCGCCGTCGAGACGCGGCGAGCCGGCGACCTGCCGTGGCGGCTCACACCGTAGCGCCGTCGAGCACCGCCCGGTAGCGCCGGCCCGCCTCGGAGTCCGCCTCGATGGCGGCGCGGATCCGCTCCGACACCCACTCGCGGTCGGCGTCGAGACACCGCTCGTAGACGGGCAGGCGCTCGCGGAGCGGAACGCCGGCCTCGTCGGCGAGGTCCTCGAGTTCACGGAGCGCCGGCCACGCGTAGTCGGGGTTGATGTAGTCGTCCGTCACCGGCGAGACGCCGCCGAGGTCGTCGACGCCGCAGTCGAGCAGGTCGCGCGTCGGCGAGAGATTGGGCGGCACCTGCACCGACACGTCGTCCGGGAGCGCGGCGCGCGCCATCGCCGTCACCCGTCGCATCGTCTCGACCGACGGCCGGTCGAAGGACGAACGCTCGTTCGGCACGACGTTCTGCACGATGACCTCCTGGACGTGGCCGTAGCGCTCGTGGAGTCGGCGGATGGCGAGCAGGCTCTCCGCGCGGTCCGCCCAGTCCTCGCCGATGCCGACGAGGACGCCGGTCGTGAACGGCACGCCGAGTTCGCCCGCCGTCCGGATAGTGGCGAGGCGCTGGCCCGGCGACTTCCGCCGGCCGCCCGAGTGTGCGCGCACGTCCGCCGTCGTCTCCAGCATGACCCCCATCGACGCGTTCGCGTCCGCGACGAGTGCCATCTGCTCGCGCGTCTGATCGCCCGGGTTCGAGTGGGGGAGGAGGCCCTCGTCCAGCGCGATCTCGCACGCCTCGCGGAGGTAGCCATGGATGGAGTCGTGTCCGTAGTCGGCGAGCTGGTCGTAGATCCCCTCGTAGCGGTCGTCGGGGTCGTCGCCGAACGTGAACAGCGCCTCCGTGCAGCCCGCGTCCGCGCCCATCCGCACCGTCTCGCGGATCTCGTCCGGGGACATGAGCGTCGCCTGGCCGGGCACGTCGTAGAACGTGCAGTACGTGCAGGTGTACCGGCAGGCGGTCGTGAGCGGCAGGAAGACGTTCTTCGCGTAGGAGAGGTGATCGGCGGCGTCCACGTCGGCGGGCGTCACGTCGAGCAGGGCGTCTATCTCCGATTGGTCGATGGAGAGGTCGATGTCGTACTCGTCCGCGTCCGGAATGTCCGCGCCTGCCATTGTCGTGGGTGTGGTGGCCGGAGGGGAAAACGCTTGGTTTGGCGGTAGGGAACTGCTCGGTGACTGCCGTGCCACGACCGCTGCCGGGCGCTAACCGCGCGACGTGACCGATCGTAATTCCTTGCCGGCTCGTGCGATCCCACGGCTTCGGTCGATTCACCCCTTCGATGCCTGGTAGAGGCCTACTCCGCCCGCTCCCCGAGGTAGTACTGCCGATTCCGGAGCATGAACGCGCCGTAGCCGGCACCGATGCCGACGATGAGAACCAGCAACTCGTTGCCGAGCACCGGCCACACGTTGAGACCGAGGACTGCCAGGACTGCGGCGACGGCGGCGGCGACCACCGCGCCGAGCGCCACGTCGGCGAGGATGGCGTTCCGGGGTTTCTCGCGGATGGCGTCGGATTTCGGGCCGCGGCCGATGGGCGTGTACACGTCGGCGACGGCGAGCGCGACGGCGACGGCGGTGGCGATGGCGACGGGGGAGACGACGGGGTCGGGGAGGCCGGCGGCCCGGAGCGCGGCGGTGAGCGAGATGGCGACGACGCCCGCGAGCGCGCCGACGGCGACGAGGTACGCGGCGACGCGGGCGACGCGAGGCAGGTCGGCCATGCGGGGAGCGTCGAACCCGCGGGGTATCAAGCCACCGGAGTCGGCCGTGGTGGACGTGCCGGCCGTCGCGTGGAGGCTCGACCGGACGGCCCTCGGCGGTCACCGGTCGACGCGGGCGCGGCCGTCGACGGTGGCGATCCGGAAGTCGCGGTCGCGGAGCCACTCGCGGGCGCGGCCGTCGCCGAGCGCGAGCAGGTCGGCGAGGTCGGCGCGCTCGTCCACGTCGACGCCGAGGCGGAGCGAGTCGACCTCGGTGACGGTCGCGCCGACCTCGTCCGCGATCCGGCGGTGGTCGAGGTAGGAGGTGTCGTGGTAGTCGACGCGGAACGCGGGGTGGCGGGCGACGAGCGCGTTCGTGCCGCCCCCGCGCCCGGGCGCGAGCACCACGTCGCCGGGTGCGTCGAGGAGCCGCCGGAGGGCGTCCGGCGTGGCGAGTGCGAGGTCCGCCATGACGACGGCGACGGGACCGTCGGCGTCGCGGAGTCGGGCGTTCACGCAGTCGGTGAGCGGGCGCTCGTCGACCGAGACGGGCGCGTCCACGTCGACGGGCGCGGTGGCGAGGACCGTCGGCTGCTCGCCCGCCCCGCGCAGGGCCGCGAGCACGTCGCGGAGCATCGCGTCGGCGAAGTCGGCGCGCTCCTCGGCGTCGAGGACGCCGTCGAGTCGCGTCTTCGGCTCCGCCGCGTCGAACGGCACGACCACGCGCATACGCCGGGGTTGGCGCGGCGCACCAAAAACCGTCCGGGGTTCGGCCCGTCGAAGCTTCGCTCTGCCGGCGCTCGCTACGCTCGCATCTCGCGTCTAACCGACGTCCCGGAGCAACGTTCGAGGGTGCTACTCGGCGACCGAGACGCGGTAGTAGTCCCCGTACCGTACAAGTTCGCCGTCGCTGAGACCGGCGGCGACCTCGTCGGTGACGAACGCGGTCTCCGCACAGACCAGCGACGGGAACTCGACCTGGGCGGCGTGGTCGAGTTCGTCGTAGTCACGCACCGAAGCGTCTGCCCGTAGCGGGTCCTCCTGTTCCAGTGTGACTTCCGGATTCATCGAGACCTTCCCACAGGGTGGGCTGTGGTAACGAATGGCACGGAGAAATTTAAACGTTGGGGTTGGCATAGTCGGGCATTCGGACCGTGATGGCGCGCGAAGTACGAAGCGAACGGCGTGAGGGAGTAAGTGGTGGCGAAGCCGTCGCGTGACTGGGCGGAGCCCGCGAGCGCCCGCGCATGGACGAGCGAAGCGAGAGTGGTGCTCATAAACTACTTGAAGGTTACAAATAATTACATCGGTTTACAAATAGTTACACGTATAAGGTTTATAGGAGAGGACTGCCGCCCTGCCGCTCCGCGCCGCGTCGATACGCGCGCCGACCTGCTACAGAACCCGCTCCGCGCTACTGCTCGGCCTCGATCGCCAGCTTCTCCTTGTCGAAATCCTGCTCCAGCAGAACCTCCTTCTGGTCCGCGACCTCGGCCTCCTCGCGGATGAGGTCCTTGTACTGGCCCTGCGGCGCGAGGTTGCCGATGAGGACGCCGCCGATGAGCTTGCCGTCCTTGAACGTGAGCCGGCGCCACTC
>CAZYYH010000161.1:0-4910 GCA_964651725.1 uncultured Halobacteriales archaeon
GACGGCGGGTCGCCGTCCACCCGGCGAGCGACCCCGTCCGACCCGAGCGTGACGAGACCGCCGAGCGCGAGCCCCGCGAGCGTGACGATCGCTAGCTGTGCCGTCTCCCCGACCTGCCGCTCCACGGCGAGACCGACGGCGACGGTCGCCGCGAGCACGGCGGCGAGGAGCGTTCGGCGGTGCACGCCCCACGCACTCACCGACGTGACAAAAAGCTATCCGCTGTCCCCGTCGCCATCGTCCTCGACCACGGCCCGGAACGCGTCGAGGATGACCTGCTTCGTCGTCGCGCCCTGTGTCACCCAGTGGTGGGCGTAGTCGAGCACGTCGTCGTACACGTCGGGCTTGCAGCCGGCGGCCTTCGGGTGGCCGCCGCCGCTCACGCGCCGCGCGACCTCGTGGCACCGCTGGAACGCGTCGGTGCCGCGGATGCTCGCCGCGCCCGACGGCTTCACGACGACCGAGGCGTCCGCGTCCCGCTCGCGGAACGCCTCCGCGACCTCGTTCTGCGAGCACCGGCCGTAGGTGACCGCGACGGTGTACTCGCCGACGTCGTGGAACTCGCCGCGGTCGACGGCGCGCTCTATCAGCGCGTCCTTCTCGACGCGCCGCTCCGCGAGGAACTCCTCGATCTCCAGGGGGAGATCCGGGCCGTGCTCGCGGATCACCTCGACGTACGCCTCCTCGTCCTCCGCCCAGTACGCGAAGTCCGCGAGGTCGTCGCTCCGCGGGTCCTCGCGCAGCCAGAGGTCGTGATCGCGCGTGACGGCGGCGAGTTCCGCGAACCGCCTCGGGAGGTCGGCGTCGAGGCTCCGAACCGCCACGTCCGCCGTGCACTCCGACTCGGAGTCGCCGACGACGAGGTCGACGCCCGCGTCCCGAACCCGCTCCGCCATCTCCGGCTCCCACTGGTGGTGGTCGAACCACCGTACCTCGCCGGACCGCGACACGAGATCCGGGAGGTCCGCGACGTCCTCGGGGTCGTCCGGACAGAGGTCGCAGACGAACACCCTGGCTCCCGGCTCGCCGAACTCCGCGGCGCGGCGGATGCCCTCGTCGAGGTCGTGCGGTCCCGCCGGGACGAGCGCCGCCTCGCCGTAGACCTCGCGCACCGTGGCGACGCACGCGAGCCCGTCCGCGTCCGGGTCCGCGACCACGATCACGGACGCCCCCTCGGCGCGCTCGCGTATCTCCTCGTCCCGGACCTCGCGCTGGACGTCGTCCGGCACGAAGAACCCCTCGCCCGGGATCAGCGATTTCCGCTCCAGCGGGAGGTCGTCGTCCTCGATGATCCGCCGTTCCATGCCGCGAGCGACGGGCCGGCGCGCAAAGAACTCCGCGATTCGGCGGAACCGGTCGTTCCGATCCGTCGTCCGCCGAAACTCCCGGCTACGACGGTCCTGCGACCTCTCGCCATGCGCTTCTGGCCGTTCCCCGCTACGCGCTCCCGATCTTTCCCTTCCCTGGCTTCGTCGAAACTCTCGGACCGTGACGGGTTCCGATGCCGTCACGACGGTTATCGTTCGCTCTCCCATCCTCGTACGAGCAATGCCGACGTACGTACTCCCGACCAGGTTCACCCAGCACAGAGTTATGGCGCCTCGGAGTGTGATGGATTACCATGACTTCGGAAGCACCGTCTCCGGAGGAGCAGGCAAAACGAGTGTGGTCGCTCGGATCCTACTCCGATATCGCGCCGCATTTCCTGTCCATGGCGGCCCACCTCGTCGACAGTATCGACGCCAGTTCGAGCGCCACCGTACTCGACGTCGGCTGTGGGACGGGGAACGTCGCCATCACCGCCGCTCGGCGAGGGGCTCTCGTTACGGGCCTAGACGTCACACCGGCGATGCTCGACGAGGCTCGGGAGAACGCAGCGATCTCCGGTGTCGGGGACATCGCCTGGCGTGAGGGAACCGCGACGGATCTCCCGTTCGATGACGACACGTTCGACGGCACGCTCTCGTGCGTCGGCCACGTGTTCGCGGATCCGCCCGACGCCGCCGCCCGGGAACTGCTTCGCGTGACGCGGTCGGGCGGCCAAATCGCGTTCACGTCGTGGACGCCTTCGAGCGTCGTCCCGACCATGGGAACGGTGTTGGCCGAGTATCTCCCACCGGATCCGGACGCGCCAGACCCACCCTTTCTGTGGGGCGATCCGGACGTAGTACGGGAGCGGTTGGGTGACGAGGTCGACGAACTCGCGTTCGAGACCGGGACGGTACTGATCCCGGTTCTCTCACCAGCGCACTACTGGGAAGCCGCGATAACGCAGTCCGGGCTGTTCATCGTGGCACTCGAGAACGTCGCAGACGATGAACGACCGGCACTCCGCGAGGAGATGATCGAGACGGTCGAGAACTACGTCGACGACCGCCGGAACGCCGTCCCCATGGAGTACCAACTCACGAAGGCGACGGTCGAATGATTCGGGAATCGATCGGTCACTCGACGTTCTAGCTCGGAAGTGCACACGGGAATGACTTGCCGGGTAGAGACACAACGGTCGCGAAAGCCCAGCTCCTTCATTCCACCGAGGGAGCAGAACTCTCCGAGTCGTCGTTCGCCCCGCTCACGAGGCCGCCGGGGAGCGGGTGGTCGGCCGGCTGTCGTAGTCAGACGCCTGGCTCGGACCGCGTTACGGCTCACTCCTCCACGACGAGCGTGCCGACCATCCCGAGCGCCTCGTGGGGCTCGCAGACGTACTCGTAGGTGCCGGGCGTCTCGAACGTGTGCGAGAACGAGAACCCCTCGCTCTCGATGCCCACGTGCCCGTCCCAGTCCGCGCCCTCGGGCTGGCTGTCCACGACGACGTTGTGCGACCCGGACTCCCAGACGAACGCGACGGTCGTGCCGGACGCGACCCGGAGCGGCTCGTCGGTCCCGGGCGCGAACGCGTACTCGTTGTTCGGCCCGACCGCGACGGTCTCGTCGCCGTCGGCTTCGCCGTCGCCGCCATCCGAGCCGGTCACGCAGCCCGCGAGCGCCGTCGCGACCGCCGCACCGCCCGCCGAGAGCACGCTGCGCCGGGTCGAGCGTCGATCCGATGTCCGCGTCATGTCCACCGTCTCCGCAGGCCCGGGTAAAAAACCGCCGGGACCCGGCCGCGGCCGCCCCTACCCGTCGAGCTGGCGCACCGTCAGCACGGGCACCGGGCACGTTCGGACGACGCGCTCCGCGACGCTCCCGACGAGGAAGCGGTTCTCGCCGTGGCGGCCGCGCGTGCCGGTGGCGACCACGTCCGCGTCCACATCGCGGGCGTACTCGCCGATGACGGCCGCCGGCCGACCGTGGCGGACCGCGGTCGTCACGTCGCCGCCCGCCTGCGTCGCGACCGCCGTCACGGCCTCCTCGCCGCGGCGCTCCAGGGCGTCCCGGAGCTGGTCGCGGAGGGCGTCCGGCGACGACTCCACCTCGCCCACGTCCACGACGGAGAGCGCGTGGACGGCGGCGTCGAACCGCTCCGCGAAGTCGAGTGCGACGTCGACGGCGCGGCCGACGCTCTCCGAGCCGTCCGTGGCGACGACGACCGTGTCGAACATGGCCGATGGTTCAGTCCCGTGGGTCTTAACGGGTGCGGTCGGCCGGAACGGCCGGCGTGTCGACCGTCGCCGGGATTTACGTGATACGGCCGAGGCGGTGCAGATATGGGCCCCACCGCCACCCGCCGAACGCTCCTCCGGACCGGCGTCGCCGCGAGCGCCGGTCTCGCCGGCTGCTCCGCCATCGGCGGCGAGCCGGATCCCGACGCGGGCAGGGACTCCTACGGCATCCTGCTGGAGAACCGGCTCGACGACGCGTACACCGTGTCGCTCACCGGCGAGACGTTCCGCGACCACGAGGTGACGTGGGAGCAGGCGGGCGTCGAGATCGGCCCGGGGGAGCGCCGCGAGTGGGAGCAGGTGTTCACCGAGCCGACGCATTACCTGCTCCGCGCGCGAGCCGAGGACGACGGCTTTCCCGAGACGTACCGCGAGAACCACAACTCCGTCAACGTCGGCAAGGAGTCGTCGCCGGAGGCCGAGAACGCCCGGGTGACGCTGCGACTCCTCCCGAACGCCGACGACGAGGAGGTTCCCGCGGTGTGGGTGACGCCGCCGGGCCGCTGACCGCCGCCACCCCTCGGAGCCTTTTTCACGTCGGCACGCCCACACCCGGACATGTCGCTCACGGTGGACACGGTGCTCGTCCCGGTGGACGGCAGCGACGAGTCCGCGACCGCCGCCCGGTACGCCGTCGCCGTCGCCGAGCGCTACGACGCCGCCGTCCACGTCCTCTACGTGCTCGGCGAGGGCGTCGCGCGCGGCATCGAGACCGGCGACGTCGCGACGGCCACGGTCGCCGAGGAGAACCGCGCGTTCGTCGGCGACTGCCGCGAGCACGCCACCGAGCGCGACGTTCCGCTCGGCACCTCCACCGCGGCCGGCTTCTCGACGCGCCGCAAGGCCCAGCACCCCGGCAGCGTCATTCTCGACACCGCGGCGGAACTCGACGCCGACTTCCTCGTCGTCCCCCGCGAATCCACGAGCGACGACCACAGCGAGGTGCTGGAGAAGGCCGCCGAGTACGTGCTGCTGTACGCCAGCCAGCCCGTGCTGTCGGTGTAGCCGTCCGGCCTCTACCCTATCCCACTACCGCGACCGGCTCCACCTCACGCTCGGCGAGCAGGCGCTCGATCTCCGCGACGCGCGGTCCGATCTCGTCCGGCGCGTGCGAGTCCGATCCCACCGTCACCCGCACGTCGCGTGCCGCGAACGCGTCCAGCAGGTCGGGGTGCGGATGGAACTCGCCGTACGACCGGCGCACCCGGCCCGCGTTCACCTCCGGGACCGTCCGCGAGGCCGCGAACGCCGCCGCGACCCGGCGGTACTGGTCGTCCGTCGCCAGCCCCCGGAGCGCCGGGTTGCGCT
>CAZYYH010000162.1:0-4907 GCA_964651725.1 uncultured Halobacteriales archaeon
GGCGGCGACCGGCGTGGAGCCGACGGGCGACGAGGACGGCGACTACCTCGCGCGCATCCTGCACGTCGAACCGGGCGTCGACCCCGGCGACGAGGTGGCGGTCGGCGACAATCTTGGTTCGCTGGTGCGCGCGGGCTTCTTCGCGCCGTGGGTCGCCAACCACCTCCACGTCGGCTTCCGGCCGCGGGGAGCCGATCCGGTGCGCGCGTCCGGCTCTTTGCGGCTCGAACTCGGCGTCGACGTGGAGCCGGTGGCGTGGGACGGCACCGGCACGGTGGTCGAGGTCGCGGAGACGTACGTGGTGCTGGACGCGCCCGACCATCCCGCGCCCGGTCGGCGGTTCGCTGGCGTCGCGGCGGACGAGGGCGTCGTCCTCGACGGCGGCTTGCCGCACTACGACGCGGGCGGCGTGCTCGGCGAAGCCGAAGGCGATCTGACGCTGTCGGGTACGCGCGTCGGCCGGGCAAACAGCCGCGACGTCGCGTGGGGCGACGTGGTGGTCCACGCGAACGGCCGGCCGGTCACGGGACTGTCGCTGTTCTGCGGTCGGGACGACCTCTACGCGAAGCTGGTGTGTCCGAATCGCGAGTTCGCGGTCGGGGACGAGGTAGTGGTGACGCTGGCGCGGCCGGACGATTAGACGAACGTTATCTCGTCCCGGGTCACGACTTCGCCGAACAGCCAGTCGGCGTGCTCGACGGCGTACTCGCGGTGTCCCGGCTCGATGCAGCCCACGGCGTTCTCGACGACGACGGGTCGGAAGTCGCGGAGGCCGGCGGAGCCGGCGGTGTGGAGGACGCAGACGTTGGCGAGCGTGCCGCAGATGACGAGGTCGCGGATGCCGTGGGTGTCGAGGTGGCCTTCGAGGTCGGTGCGGTAGAACGCGTCGTAGGTGTGCTTGGTGACGACGTGGTCGTCGGGGCGCACGTCGAGTTCGTCCACGATCTCGGTCTCCCACGTGCCTTCGACGACGTGCTCCCCCCACCGCTCGAACTCGTCGTAGTAGTGAGCGTCGTCGAACTGCTCCGGCGGGTGTACGTCCCGGGTGTAGACGACGGATGCGCCGGCGTCGCGTGCGGCGTCGACCACGTCCGCGACGGGCTGGATAGCGTCCTCGCTCGCGGGCGCGTAGAGGCTGCCGTCGGGGTGACAGAAGCCGTTCTGCATGTCCACGACGACGACTGCGGTGCTGTCGGAATCGAACTTCATACGCCGACGTAGGGCCGTTTTGATGAAATTTCTTTTGCAATCGTGAGGGCATGGACTTTTAGTTCCGCGGTCCTACGACGCGGGTATGGACCTTCGCGTGCTGGGCGTCGCGCTGGTCGTGGTGCTCGCGGGATGTATGCAGGCACCCGTCGGTAACGAGACCACCGCGACGACGCAGGACCCCGCCACCACCACGACTCCACCCTCGCCGGTGACGACGACGCCGTCCGAGCCAGCGTTCGACTACCAGGATCCGGAGACCGACGTGCTGGGATGGGAGCAGGGCTACTGGTACAACGAGACGCTCTCGCTCACGTCCGACGACGGGCTGAACGAGACGGAACTCGATCGGGTGGTCGCCCGGTCGATGGCGCGCGTCGAGCATCTCCGTGGCCTGGAGTTCGAGGAGAGCGTGCCGGTCGAGGTGGTGTCGCGGGCGACCTACCGCGAGGAGTACGCGTCCGGCGGTAACACGACGGAGCAGCTGCGGACGTTCGACAACGTGAAGTTCGAAGCGCTGTTCCTCGTCGGCGAGAATCGCGACTCCCTCGAAGTCCAGCAGTCGAACCGCGGGTCGAACGTGCTCGGCTTCTACTCGCCGCGCGACGACCGCATCGTCGTCGTCTCCGAGAGCGAGGAGCCACAGGTGACGGAGACGACGCTCGGCCACGAACTCGTCCACGCCCTCCAGGACCAGCACTTCGACCTGGTGAACTCCAGCGGCACGACGCGCGACGCCCACAACGCGCGGAACGGCGTCGTCGAGGGCGACGCGCGGTACGTCGACTCCATCTACGACTCCAGATGCGGCCTCGCGTGGAACTGCACGACGCAGTCGGGTGGTGGCGGCGACGGCGGCGACCTCCATCTCGGTATCTACCTCATGAAGTACTTCCCGTACAGCGACGGGCCGAGCTTTGTGGATTCGCTCCGGTCGGGCGACGACTGGAGCGCCGTGAACGACGTCTACGACGAACTCCCCGCGAGCGCCGAGCAGGTCATCTACCCGCAGAAGTACCGGGAGGACGCGCCGACGAACGTGTCGCTGGCCGACGAGAGCAGCGACGAGTGGACGCGCGTCTCGCCACCCGACCGCAAGCCGTACGGCGAGGTCGGCCAGGCGTCGCTCACCGCGATGTTCGCGTACCCCGCGTACGACGAGTCCCGCCAGAGCGCGGTCGTCAGCCCGCGCGAGTTCCTCAACCTGAACGAGAACGGAGAAGTCAACTCCAGTGACCCCATCAACTACGACATCCGGTACACGGAGGGCTGGGACGGCGACAAGCTCTGGGTGTACGAGAACGACGCGGGCGAGCGCGGCTACGCCTGGCGGCTCGCCTGGGACTCCGAGGCCGACGCCGAGGAGTTCGCGGACGGCTACCGGTCGCTGCTCGAGTACTGGGGTGCAGAGCAGGTCGAGGGCTCCGACGACGTCTACCGCATCGCGGAGAACGAGAGCGCGTTCGCGGACGCGTTCTACGTCCACGTGGAGGGCGACACCGTGACCATCGTGAACGCGCCGACGAGGGAGGGGCTCTCCGACGTGTACGCCGCCGCGCCGGAAGCGTCGTAGATCGGCCCGGAAAACGCAGATTTAACGCGTTCGCGCCGGAACGCTCGGACATGAGCCAGCCGTTCGACGTGATCGACGCGGAGGCGATACGCGAGGGTCGCGCGACCGACGCATACTTCCTCCGGACGGAGACCACCCTGGAGCACGCCGACCGGAACCCGCAGGTGTTCGCGGAGGTCACCGCCGACCAGTTCCCGACCGGCGAGTTCGAGGTGCTCGCGGGCGTGAAGGACGCCGCCCACCTCCTTGAAGGGTTGCCGGTGGACGTGGACGCGCTCCCCGAGGGAACGTTGTTCGACGGCGGTCCCGTGATGTCCATCGAAGGTAACTACCTCGACTTCGCGCGATACGAGACGTCGCTCCTGGGCTTCCTCTCGCACGCCTCCGCCATCGCCACGAACGCGCTTCGCGCGCGCCGCGCCGCCCCCGACTCGACCGTGCTCTCCTTCGGCTCGCGGCACGTCCACCCCGCCATCGCCGCGGTCGTCGAGCGATCGGCGCTCGTCGGCGGCCTCGACGGCTTCTCGCACGTCGCCGCAGGCGACGTCATCGGGCGGGAGGCGGGCGGCACGATGCCGCACGCGCTCGTCATCTGCTTCGGCCGCGGCGACCAGGAGGCCGCGTGGCGGGCGTTCGACGACGCGGTCGCACCGGACGTACCCCGCATTCCAATCTGTGACACGTACAGCGACGAGGTGGACGAGAGCCTGCGCGCCGCCGACGCGCTCGGCGACGGCCTCGACGGCGTCCGCATCGACACCACGTCGTCGCGCCGCGGCGACCTCCGCCACATCGTCCGCGAGGTCCGGTGGGAACTCGCCGCCCGCGGCCACGACGACGTGGACGTGTTCGTGAGCGGCGGCCTCGCGCCCGACGACCTCCACGACCTCCGCGACGTGGCGGACGGCTTCGGCGTCGGCGGCTACGTCTCCAACGCCGACCCCGTCGACTTCGCACTCGACATAGTGGAAGTGGAGGGCGAGCCAGCCGCGAAACGCGGGAAGCTCTCCGGCGCGAAGCAGGCGTACCGCACGCCCGACGGCGGCCACGAGATCGCGCTCGCCGACCGCGCCGGCCCCGACGACGCCGAGCCGCTGCTGGCGCCGCTGCTCCGGGACGGCGAGATACTGCGAGAACTCGACCTCGACGCTGCCGTCGAGCGCGCCGCCGCCGACGCCGACCGCGTCCTCACTGACTGAGCCGCTCGACGCTACCCTCGGGCTCGCGCTCGCGGAACACCTGACCTTCGAACAGCGTCACCATCACGTCGTCGTCGTCCCACGCGTCCGACGCGAGCCCCGCCTTCCGGCACGTCCGGTCGAGGTAGTCGAACGTGCTCCAGTCGTTCTCCAGCGGGATCGTCGGGTACATCCAGCCGCGGCGGCCGCGGCCGTCCACCGCGACGCCGTGCGTCCCGACCTCGATGTCCTCCGCCGGGTCGTCCGTCAGCACCAGATCGCCGACGACGCACACCGACACCGTGATGTTCGGGAGTTCCGCCGCCTCCACCTCCGAGCCACACGAATCGCCGCTCGCCGACTCGATAGCCGAATCCACGATCACGTGACCGAGCTGATCCGAGCTGTCGTACGCTCCGGCACACCCCCGGAGCTGTCCGCGTCCGCGCATGCTTTCTAAACGTACCAGCGCCCCGGTCCGGTGATAGAACGCCTCCCGCATGCTTCCGGGCTGTTCGCGCTGACCGTTGAGAACGTACGCCTCGACTGACTCCCGTGCAAGTTCTACCGCCCGAGCCCCATCCTCGAACGAGAGTCGTGCTGTCTTGGCCTCGGACATACACCCTGTTAGGGTAACGTCGACCTTCAACTCTTCCCTTTCTATTCCACCGTCAAACTACTGAAGTAGGGTAGTACTTCGCGGGCGTCGATGGCCGATCGCCGACAGTTAGGAACCGTCTACGCCGACCGAGTCGCCGGTAAGCACGCGTTACGCCCGGCGACGACCCGCGCGACCGAACGCCTTATGCGCCTGAAGCGGCTATCTACACAGTGGCAGAGGGAGACCGGCTCCCGTGTCCCGCGGTCGAGCGCGCAGCGTCACGTCGCGGGACATGAGGAAAGTCCCCCCACCGTCCGGGCAGGCGACCGGGCGCAAGCCCGGAGCG
>CAZYYH010000163.1:0-4897 GCA_964651725.1 uncultured Halobacteriales archaeon
TTCGACCGCCTCATCGAGGTGCCGGAGCCGACCCGGGAGGCGCGCGAGGAGATCCTCCGCATCCACACGCGCGACATGACGCTCGGCGACTCCGTCGACTACGAGTCGCTCGCGCGGAAGACCGAGGGCTTCAGCGGCGCGCAGCTGTCGAGTCTCGCTACCGAGGCCGGCATGTTCGCCATCCGCAACGAACGCGACCACGTGACGATGAGCGACTTCGACGACGCGCTCGACAAGATATCCGAGGACGAGGTGCTGCCCGGCGCGGACCTCTACATTCACTGAGGGACCTCTTCTTCGGGACCGGTGACGCCGTCTCTTCGCCCGGAATCGACACACCTTACCCGCGTCTGTGCTTTCCCCTGCGTATGACCACCATCAGGGTCGCGTGGGGGACGGCGACCGGGCCGACGGCGCTGTCGGCGTACGACGCGGCGCTCGCGGACGCCAACCTCCACAACTACAACCTCGTGTGCGTGTCCTCCATCGCACCCCCGGACGCGGCTGTTCGCGCGGTCGGCACCGCGCCCGACCTCGGGCCGGTCGGCGGCCGGCTGACGGTGGTGGAGGCCGCGGAGACCGCGCCCGGACCGTGTTCGGTCGCGGCCGGCCTCGGGTGGGCGACGAGCGACGACGGCGGCGTGCTCTACGAGGCGTCCGGCGAGTCCGCAGACGAGGTCGAGGCGACGGTCCGCGAGGGGCTGGCGGCGGGCCGCGACCTCCGCGACTGGTCGTTCGGCGAGAGCCGCGTCGAGGTGGCGGCGACCGAGGCGGACGCCGGGACGTACGCCGCGGCGGTCGTCGTCGCCGCCTTCGGACGCAGCGAGCCGGTGGGGTAAGCAAAGAGTTTACCTGCCGGGGCCCCAACGACCGTTCAGATGAACGGCAACAACCCCTACGCGGGCCGCGGCGAGGTCGTGGACGCCGGGCAGCGCATGGGCGGTGACGCGCCGTCGATGACGCCCGAGAACCGGCGCGCGCTCAGCCAGGGCGTCGCGCGGATCGCGTCCCGCACCCGCGAGTTCCTGCCGACGGAGTTCGCCGTCGGCTCCGAGATCAGCGTCGGCGTACACGGCCCGCAGGTCACCGTCGCCGTCGAGCCGCCGGTCGGCAACCCCGTGAGCGCCGGCCTCGAACCCGACCTCGACGCGGACGGCGACCTCCTCACCTCGGACGACTGCGAGGAGGTCGCGCGCGGTCTCGCCGCGAGCGCCGCGCTCCAGGTGAAGCACGCGCTCGGCGACGACGTCGACGCGCCAGCGAAGTAGATTGGACGCTACTCCGGCAGCTCCACGGTTATCTCGACGCGCGTTATCTCCGCGCCCGGCGGGAGTTCGTCGCGTTCTTCCTGCAGCCCTTCGGCCACGCCCGCGAGCCACTCGGGCGTTATCTCGCCGTTCGCGTCCTCCGGCGTGAACTCGATGGTGCGGATCCCTGGCGTCACGTGACGTGGTACGGCGGCACCGTGCAAAAGTGCTGTCCCCCGATTCGACGCGATGCTGACGAGAGAGCCGCGGTCCGGGGCGTCGGATCGCCGCCCGCGTCGGAGCGGATTCTGCAGCCCCGATTCGAGCAGCGCAATCACCAGGTTTTTCGACCTCCGGACACCACAACGGGTATGGAACCTTTCACGAGTCGCGCTCCCGTCGAGAGCGAAGCGTGGGTGCCGGGAGTAGTTCCCGGCGGGCTCCGGGACGGCGACCGCCGGTGTCGCTTCGGGACCCGAGCCGACCAGCCCGCGGCCTCCACGACGTGGTGCGGGTCCCGGGCGTCCGAGCGGACCACGCCGGTCGAACCGACGGCGGGGCGTCGGCTCCACGCGCGAACGGGCGGGCCTCGATAGCCATGAGCAAGAAGAACACCTCTCGGGAGACGTTCGGACTCGAGACCGGGTTCGACGCAGTGCGGGTGCGGCAGGAATCCCGCGACCTGCACGGACATCACGGCGAGGACGACTCGAACGACCACCTCGCGTCCATCTACGACGGTCGGGACGACCAGTTCGACGCGGTCGCCCCCTTCATCCAGCAGGGCCTGGACCGCGGCGAGCGCTGCCTGTACGTCGCGGACGACAACGCGAGAGCCGATGTGGAACGGGAGCTCCGCGAGCGCGGTGTCGCCGTCGACGACGCCGTGGACTCCGGCGCTCTCTCCATCCACACGAAAGCCGACACGTACCTCAGGACCGGGTCGTTCGACCAGGACGCCATGCTCGACTTCTGGCGGGAGGCGCTCGCGGAGGCGAGGGAGGAGAACGGCTACGCCGGAATCCGCGCCGCCGCGGAGATGACGTGGGCGCTCGACGGCGGCACGAGCCTCGACCGTCTGGTGGAGTACGAGGCGGCGCTCAACACCGTCTATCCCGGCGAGGACTACGTCGTCCTCTGCCAGTACGACCGGGAGCGGTTTCCCCGGGAGGTGCTGTCGGACGTCATCCGCACTCACCCGCTCATCGTGTACGACGGTACCGTCTGCCGGAACTTCTACTATCGCTCCCCGGACGAGTTCTTCGACGTCGAGCGGTCGTCGCTCGACGTCGACCGGACGATGGAGGGGTTGCGCAGCGGCGCCCGCACTCGACGGACGCTGCACGAGCGCGAGCGTGGACTCGCCGCGCTCACGGAGTTGACCGGGGACCTGATCCGGGCGCGTCCACCCGAGGTCTGCCGGCGAATCGCCAGGACCGCCCGGGACGTCCTGCCCGCCACCGTCGCGGCCGTCTGGCTGTACGACGAGACCGACGACGAGATGCGACTCTCGGCGGTCGACGGCTCGGAGTCGCTCGACGAATCGACCGTCGACGCCAGCCTCGGGGATCTCGCCTGGGAGACCTTCACCAGTGGCGAATCGGTCGTGCTCGACGACCGCCCAGACTCGGCCCGCGGCGGTTCGTCGGGGCCGGGCCTCCGGAGCGTCTTCACCTCCCCGGTCGGGAGACACGGCGTGTTCGTGGTCGCGGCGCACCGTCGCGACGCGTTCGACGCGACGGCCGTCCACCTCGCGAAGACGCTGGCGACGAACACCGAAACCGCTCTCAACCGCGCGACGCACGAACAGCTACTCGAGGAGCGCGAGCGCGAGCTCGAACGCCAGAACCAGCGACTCGAACGGGTCAACCGAATCAACGCCATCATCCGCGAGATCGACCAGGCGCTCGTGCAGGCGACCACGCGATCGGGCGTCGAAGAAGCCGTCTGCGAGCGGCTGGCGACGGACGACCGGTTCGCCTTCGCGTGGTTCGGGGAGGTCGAACCGGAGCAAAACCGGCTCGCCGTGCGGGAGCGAGCCGGAACCGGACGGGGCTATCTCGACGGCGTGTCGTTGGCGCTCGACGACGAGCCCGACCGCGAACCCGCCGTGGACGCGGTGCGGACCCGGGACGTGACCGTCGTCTCGAACGTCGTCGACGACCTCCGGACGGAGGCGTGGCGGAAGCAGGCGCTGTCGTGTGGCTACCATTCCGTCGCGAGCATCCCGCTGGTCTACGACGACGCGCTGTACGGGGTCCTGACCGTGTACGCGTCCGAATCGTCGGCGTTCGACGAGATGACGCGGACCGTGCTGGGCGAGCTGGGCGAAACCATCGCTCACGCGATCAACGCCGTCGAGCGGAAGAACGCGCTGGTGTCCCGCGACGCGGTCGAGGTCGAGTTCGAGATATCCGACGGGACGTGTCCGCTCCTCGCGCTGGCCCGGGCGGCCGACTGCTCGGTGGAGCTCCGGAACGTGATTCCCCGGGACGGGGAGTCGACGCTCGCGCTCGTCACCGTAGCCGGTGCCGGAACCGACCGGGTTCTCGACGCCGTCGAGCGCGCCGCCGGCATCGACACCGCGCGCTCGATCCGCGCGACCGAGGACGGGTGTCTCGTCCAGCTCGGCGTGGCCCCGCCGTTCCTCGCGGTCGTCCTCGCGGAGCGTGGCGCCCGCGTCAAAACCATGACTGCCGACTCCGACGCGGCGCGGGCCGTGGTGGACGTGCCCACGACCGTCTCCGTCCGTACGATAGACGAGATGGTGTCGAACACCTACTCCGGGACGGAGCTGGTCGCCCGGCGGGAGCACAGCGAGCCGGACGAGTCGGTCGGGGATCGAACCCGGTTCCGGGAGCAGCTCACCGACCGGCAGCGCGAAGTCGCCCACGTGGCGTACTACGGTGGGTACTTCGAACAGCCGCGGGAGCGGAGCGGAGCGGACTTCTCGGACGCGCTCGACATCTCGTCGCAAGCCTTCCACAAACACCTGCGAACGGTGCAGGCCAAGCTGCTCGAGGTGGCGTTCGACGAGGACGCAACCTGACCGACGGGTTTAGATATCAACCACCGCTCTCGTCGGTGGGTGGGATATCAACCAACTTTCTTTTGGAGGTTCCCGCCGTCCATCCGTACGAGCGGAACGAATGAGCAAGAGCCAATCATCCGACGTTCGACTCGAGACGGACAACGTCGCCGACGGCGCGTCGATGCAGATCAGTTTCTCCTGTTCTACCTGTAGCTACGGGGGGACCGTCGAGGACGTGCGCACGCTGCTCGCCCGCCAGCGGGACCACCGGGAGCAGTACGACGAGACCCACGTCCTGGAGTTCGACCGGGACTGACGGTAGCCTTCCTCCCCCGTGAGACGGACGCGGTCGGCCGATAACGGCACGTCGGCTCCGTCCCGCCTCCGGACTCGGGACCGGTCGTGCACGGGGAGAACCCGGCGCGACGGATTCGGACGGAACGCACGCTGTCGACGAGCGACCGGGAGTCGTCACCCGGCTCGGCCGCCCTCGCTACTTCCCCCAGAACGGGTCGCGCTTCCGCAGCCTGTCGAGGTACATGGAGAGCGCTTCGCGCTCGTCGGCGGGGATGTCCTCCTTGAGTTCCTGCTCTAACACCTTCGCGTGCTTCTCCGGCAG
>CAZYYH010000164.1:0-4868 GCA_964651725.1 uncultured Halobacteriales archaeon
AAGGGCTACGGCTGCGTCCGCCACACCCGCGACGCCTTCGAGTACACCGGCGACGACATCTCGGCGGTCCGCGAGGAGGACGTACCGGTCGTCCACTGGGTTCCCGCCGACGGCAGCCGCGACTGCTGGCTCCGCACCCCCGACGGCGACGAGTTCGGGCGGGCGGAGCCGGGCTTCCTCGACGAGGCGGAGGGCGCGATGGTGCAGTTCGAGCGCGTCGGCTTCGCCAGGGTGGACGACCAGGACGGCGAGGAGTCGGTGGCGTACTTCGCGCACCCCTGAGAACTAGTCACTCCGGCTGCTTCTCCGGCCACTCCTCCTCGGGCAGCGGCGACGCCACCACGCCGTCCGGCCGACCGAGGACGCGGGCGTGCGCCGTGCAGACGATTCTGTTGTCGTCCCACGGGATGTGGAGTTCGACGACGGCAGGTTCCTCGCAGCCCTTCTCGGCGCACTCGGGCATCTCTGGTCCGTGGTAGGGAGTCGAGGGTAAACACGTTTTCCGTCGCAGATTCGCCGAAGTCGAGCGCGTGATGATCCCTTCGACGCGGCTTCTTCGGTTCCCTTTATGATGCTGTGAATGCAGGTATCCGGAAGAACGAGCTACCTAAACCTTGCGTACCGATAGGCCGCAGCCACGCGCCTCCCCAGCCGACTCGGCGCTCACTCGCTCACTATGTTCGCTTCGCTCGCCTCTCGTCCCTCGCACGAGGTCGCGCCGACGGCGCGACCCGCGCGCCACCGCAATCAGCCAAGTCGTTCCGTTCCGACACTCCGGAGTGAACGCTTTTGCACGACGGCGTGAACCTAGGACGCCATGGGAGAGCGAATCGGCTGTCCGCTGTGCGAGCGCGGGTTCGACGCGCTCGACGGCGTCCGCGACCACCTGACGGACGACCACACCCAGGAGGCGGTGGTGTACCGGCTTGTCGGCGAACTCGAACTCGGGTGACCGTACCGGGGAAACGCCCAACCACTCTGCGGTGGTAGCGCCGGGTATGCGCGCGATGGTAATCCGGGAGTACGGGGGAACCGACGTGTTCGAGGAGCGCGACGTGGACCGGCCGGAGCCGGGACCGACGGAGGTGCTGGTGCGGGTGCACGCGACGTCCGTGAACCCCGTGGACACGAAGATACGCGAGGCCGGGGAGTGGGCAGGGGTCGAGCCGCCGGCGGTCATCGGCTACGACGTGTCGGGGACCGTCGAGGAGGCCGGCGAGGCCGTCACCGACTTCGAGGCGGGCGACGAGGTGTACTACACGCCGGAGATCGACGGGAGCGGCGGGAGCTACGCCGAGTACCACGTCGCGGACGAGTCCATCGTCGCGCGGAAGCCGTCGACCCTCTCGCACACCGAGGCGGCGGCGCTCCCGCTCGCGGGTGGCACCGCGTACGACGCCGTCTACACGCGGGGCGACGTGGGTGCGGGCGAGACGGTGCTGATTCACGGTGCGGGCGGGGTCGGGTCGCACGCCGTCCAGATGGCGGACGCGGCAGGCGCGCAGGTCGTCGCGGTGACGAGTCCGGAGACGGTCGAGCAGACCGAGCACCTCGGCGCGGTCCGCGCCGTCGACCACGAGTCCGAGGAGTTCGTCCCGGTCGTCGACCGCGAACTCGACGAACCCGTGGACGTGGTGTTCACCACGGTCGGCGGCGAGACGCTCGCGGAGAGCATGGCCGTGGTCGGTCCGCACGCCCGGCTCGTCTCCATCCTCGCACCCGAGGGCGACTGGGGGTCGGCGTACCAGCAGAACCCCACCGTCCACCTGCTCTTCCTGGAGCGCCAGCGCCGCACGCTCGACGGAATGCGTCGGCTCGCGGAGCGCGGGCAGCTCGAACCCGTCGTGGACCGCGTGCTGTCGCTCGACGAGGTGGCACGGGCTCACGACCTCGTCGAGCAGGGCGGGCTGACGGGGAAGGTCGTGCTGGAGGTCGGCGGGGAGTAGCCCTCACAGGAACACGACGAGGAGGAACGCGCCGAGCATCGAGAGGGTGACGAGCAACTGCATCGCCATCGAGCCGAGCATGCCGAGCGTGGCGTAGCCGGCCGCGCGCACGCCACGGCGCGCGTCGCGGTGGCGGTGGAACTCCAGCGCGAACACGGTGCCGGCGACGCCGACCAGGATGCCGACGGGACCGGTGACGAAGAACAGCAGGACGCCGACGACGCCGGCCGCGAGCATCGTCCTGGTGGTCGCGCCGCCCACGCCTGCAGCTATCGCACCGCCGAAGTAGTCGGCGACGGCGGCGGCGAGACCGACGAGCGTGAACCCGGCGAGGACGAGCGGCGACGGCTCCACGAACCCCGTCCCCCACCAGTAGACGTAGACGCCCGCGAGCGACAGGAGCGCGCCGGGCAACAGCGGCGCGACGCTCCCGACGACCCCGAGCGCGACCATCGCCAGCGCGACGAGCGTCACGAGTTCGACCATGCGCGGGGTTGGCGGGACGGACGATTATGCCTTGCGAGAACCGTCGGTGACGCCAGCGCACCCTGGCCTTATAAATGTAATATATTGTAATTTTTTGTAACTGTTTGTAAGTTCTAAATCGTCTAAAAGAGGCAGGCTGTAGCGCGCAGTAAGAGCGGGCAGTCGAGTAGCTCCGGTCACGCGGTGCCGGACTCGATCGTACCGACTACGTGAACTGCACTGCGGGTGCCCCACAACTTCAAGTACGAGAACGGGACGAAACCCGCCCATGCTGTGAGAATCGCCGCGGTGTGAACTCGGCCGGAGTACGGCACACCACATCGCGGAGCGAGCGTGGCGTCTGTTCGCAACTACGTCCACGGCGACGCGTGACTCCGCCGGCTACTCGTATCACCGCTTCTCCGCGAGCGCCGCGTCCGACCCCCACTCGTCGACGAGCGGCTGGTACGCGTCGCCGAGCGCACGCATCGCCTGGCCGTGGGAGTGGTAGCCGAGCCTGGCGGCGACCTCGCTCCACGGCCGGGCCTGGAGCACCTTCAGCACCAGCAGGCGCTCCGCGCGGGCGGAGAGCAGGTCGGGGTCGCCCGCGACGAGGTGCGCGACGGCGAGCCGGCGGAACGGCCCGGGGTCGACGCTGTAGAGGGCGGGCCCGTACGCCGCACCGGTGACGACGCGCCAGTCGCGGTCGGAGAGCGACGGCTCCGGCTGGGCGTCGGTCGCGCGGAGGCTAGCGCGTACCACGTCGGGGTCGGCGTCGCGGAGCGGGTCGGCGAGCACGCCACCGATTCGGTCGGCGAACCACGAGGCGTGGCGGTCGTGGAGCGACTGCCCCGCGTCGGAGGTCGGCCGGAGCATGACGGCCGAGTACTCGCCGCTCGACTCGTTGCGGGTGGTGGAGAGGTGGACGGTCGAGTAGCCGGCGGCGTCCCAGAACGAGAGGAGTTCGGGGGTCGCGCCGTAGCCGGTGCCGAGCCAGTCCGCCTTGTCCCCCAGTTCCGCGTCGATTTCGGCGAGGAGTCGCGAGCCGAGACCGCGCGAACGTGTAGCGGGATGCGTGGCGATGCGCATCACGCGGTAGCCGGCGGGGACCGCGGCGTCCGCGTCCCGAAGCTGGCTCGTGAGCACGTCCGGGAGCATGTTCCCCCTGACGCGACCGCCCTCGTACATGTGACGGCGGGTGTCGGCGTCGAGGCCGCCCTCGCGTGCGAGGAGCGCGACGGAGACCACGTGGCCGTCGTGGCAGAGCGCCCTGACGGAGAGGTTGGGGCCGTCGAGCAGCCGCGCGAGGTCGTCCGGCTCGGTGCGGTAGTGGGCGGAGACGAGCAGGCCGAACGCCTCGCGGAGCAGGGGTTCGTCGGCGACGAGGTCGGCCGGTTCGAGCGCCCGGTAGTCGACGGAGTCGGGATCGGCGTCCGTGACGACGGGTTCGACGGCGGGTCGCGCGTCGAGCCCGAGGGTGCGAAACGCCCAGACCTCGACGGGGTCGCCGGGGGCGTACCGGATGGGGGCGCGGAGGCGCACCTCGGTCGCGTCGAGGCCCGACTCGGCGAGTCGGTCGCGAAACCGCACGTCGAAGCCACGGCCCGCGCCCTCGTAGCCGTGGACGGTGGTGACGAACGCGGCACGGTCGGCGTCGAGGAAGCGTTCGAGGAGCCGGACGGGAAGCGCGGCGGCTTCGTCGACGAGGACGGCGTCGGGGTCGTCGGGTCCGTCGGCAGCCTCGGGCGGGAGGGCGAACCGGACGCGGCCGCCGCTCTCGGCGCGGACGGACCGCGGCGGGTCGCCGTCGGCGGCGGCGAGTGCGTCGAGGTCGCGGAGCAGGGCGTCGGCACGGACGAACACCTCCTCGGCGCTCCGGTACTCGGGGGCGGTGACGAGCACGTCGAGGCCGTCGTTGGCGAGGCAGGCGGCGGCGAGGCCGGCGGCGGCCGACTTGCCACGGCCGCGGTCGGCCTCGACGACGAGTGCGGTTCCGGGATCGCGGAGCCGCTCGAACGCGGCGAGTGCGTCGGCCTGGTCCTGGGTCCGGCAGGCGTCGTAGGCCGCGGCGGGAAACGCGTGGTCGGCAGGTGTGCGTGGTGGGCCGGGAACGGCTCGGGGCGCGGGATGGGTGAGTCCGTCGCGCTCGACGGCGACGTCGTCCACGTCGGCGATTGCGACGCCGGGGTGGGCGCGGAGCGTGGCGACCAATCGCCGCCGGAAGTAGCCGGTCACGTCGTCGGCGTCGAACGGCGGGACGGCGAGGCCGGCGTCGAACTCGTCGCGGCGGTCGGGCCAGTCGTCGAGCGGCGGCGCGAGGACCAGGAGGAGGCCGCCGCCGTCGACCGCGCCGACGACGCGGCCGAGCGCGTTCGGGCGGCAGGCGTCGTGGCAGTCGAGGGCGACGGCGGTCCGGGTGGTGCCGAGGAGGCGGTCGGCGTTGGCGACGGGGACGCG
>CAZYYH010000165.1:0-4860 GCA_964651725.1 uncultured Halobacteriales archaeon
TGGAACTCGCGGTCGAAGGTGTGGTGGGTGTAGCGGTTGGGGTAGTTGAAGACGAGGTGGCCGCCGGGTCGGACGCGGTCGTAGAGCGCCCGGACGGCGGCCTCCGCGTCCCGGACGAAGTAGAGGGTGGCGACGCAGTAGACGAGGTCGAACTGTCGGTCGACGTCGAGGTCGGGGAGGGAGTCGACGGCGAAGTGGAGGTTGTCGAGGCCGGCGTCGCGGGCGAGCGCGCGGTTGTCGTCCACGACGGTCTCGGAGATGTCGTAGCAGGAGAGCCGGGTGTCGGGGTGGGTTTCGGCGAGTTCGAACTCGGCGGCGGCGGGGCCGCAGCCGATGGAGGCGACGGTGTCGGGACGGCCGACCCGGTCGACGAACCGGTGGAGGAGTTCGGGCATGGCGTCGCGGCCGATGTAGGCGACGCGGTCGTAGTCGCCGGCGTCGTAGTAGCTGGTCCAGTCGCGGGCGCGGCCGTCGGCGTAGGTGGCGTTCATGCGTGGGGTGTGCCCCGGCGGGCGTCGTCGGACGTAGAAACCCGACCGCCTTAATGATTTTTCAGCCGGAGATAGGTGACAATAAATGTCCGTTATCCGGCGGGCGAGTGTTATGCGCTGCCGGTATGTCCGCGACGGCGAGCGGCGGCCGAGCGTTCGCCGACAGGTCCGCGCTCGAAGTTCGGGTGCTCTATCGCTAACTCCGACGCTCGCCCTTCCAGAACCCTTTTCACGTCGGATGCCAACTGCTCCCACATGGCGTCCGAACCCCACGCCACGGACGGGACAGGCCACGAGCCACGGCTGGCGCGGTCGGGGTTCGGCTTCTTCGCCGCCTGATCGGCGGGTGGACGCGCCGGGCGCGGAGACGCGCCGGGTGCCGAAACCGGCCGTTCGGGCGGGTTCGGAACGACTTTCAAATCCAGTAACCCATGGTACGTCAATGAAGCTACCAGCGACACAGACGGCGGTGCTCGAATCGTCGAGCGCCGACGAGGCACGGACGATAGACGAACTCGCGGACGCGACCGGCGAGCCACCGGAGAGCGTGACGGGTGCGGCGTTCGAACTCGAGGAGCGCGGCCTGGTCGAGGTCGCGGAGCGCACCGAGGAGACGGTCTCGCTGACGCCGGAGGGCGAGCGGTACGTCGACGACGGGCTGCCCGAGGTGCGGCTGTATCGCGCGGCGCTCGAGGTGGGCGCGGACGACGAGCCGGTCGAGATGGGCCGGGCCTTGGGCGAGTCCGGTCTCGACGGCCCGCAGGTCGACATCGCCCTGTCGAACTACGCCCGGAAGGGGTACGGTGCCATCGAGTCCGGCGCGATAACGGCCGACCCGTCCGCGGACGCCGACGGCGACGCCGAGGCCGGCGCGCTCGCCGCACTCGACGCGGGCGAGACGGTCGAGGACGACGACGTGCTCGACGAACTCGAACGCCGGGGACTCGCGGAGCGCCGCGAGCGCACGGTCCGAGAGGTCACGCTCACGCAGGCGGGCGTCACCGAACTCATGGCTGGCGTCGAGACCGCCGAAGGCGTCGGACAGCTCACGCCGGAGCTGCTGACCTCGGGCGAGTGGCGCGACGCGGAGTTCGCGGAGTACAACGTCGAGGCGGACGCGGAGGCGCTGTCGGGCGGGAAGGTCCACGTCCTTCGGCAGACCGCGGAGCGCGTGAAGGACGTGCTCGTCGGCATGGGCTTCTCGGAGATGCAGGGGCCGCACGCCGACGCCGAGTTCTGGATCAACGACGCGCTGTTCATGCCCCAGGACCACCCCGCGCGCACGCACTGGGACCAGTTCGCGCTGGCACAGCCCGCTGAGATCGGCGAGGTGCCCGAGGACCTGCTCGAACGGGTACGCTCGGCCCACCTGGAAGGCGTCGGCGAGGACGGCGAGGGCTACCACTCGCCGTGGGCGGAGGAGATCGCCAGGGCAGTCGATCTCCGCGGGCACACCACGTCGCTGTCGATGCGCTACCTCTCCGGGCATCAGGTGGGAGAACTCGAACCGCCCGAGCGCTACTTCAGCGTCGAGAAGGTGTACCGGAACGACACGCTCGACGCCACCCACCTGCTGGAGTTCTTCCAGATCGAGGGCTGGGTGATGGCCGACGACCTCTCGGTGCGCGACCTGATGGGGACGTTCACGGAGTTCTACGAGGCGTTCGGTATCACGGACATCGAGTTTAAACCCCACTACAACCCGTACACGGAGCCGAGCTTCGAACTCTTCGGCCGTCATCCACGCACGGGCGAACTCATCGAGATCGGCAACTCCGGGATGTTCCGGCCGGAGGTGCTGGAGCCGCTGGGCGTGGACTGCGACGTGATGGCGTGGGGGCTGGCGCTGGAGCGCCTGCTGATGTTAGTCCACGGCTTCGAGGACATCCGCGACGTGCACGGGACGCTCACCGACCTCGACTTCCTCCGCACGACGGAGGTGGTGTACTGATGCCCGTCGTGGACGTGGACCCCGACGAACTCCGGCGGCTCACCGGGCACGGCGAGAAGGGCGACGACGAACTCAAGGACGACCTGTTCGCGCTCGGCCTGGAGTACGAGGGCGTCACGGAGGACGGCGAGTTCCAGCTGGAGTTCGCGCCCGACCGGCTCGACCGGCTGTCGGTTGAGGGCGTGGCGCGCTCGCTGCGCTACCAGTACGGCGACGACCGCGGCGTCTACGTGCCCGCCACGAACGACGCCGACTGGACCATCGAGGTCGAGGAGTCGGTCCCGGACGAGCGCCCGTACGTCACCGGGGCCATCGTCCGGGGGCTGGACATGGACGAGACGCTGCTGGACTCCATCATCCAGCTACAGGAGAAGCTCCACGCGACGATGGGCCGCAAGCGGGCGAAGGGAGCCATCGGCATCCACGACCTGACGATGTTGAAAGGTTCCCCGGCGGGCGATGGCAATCCGGCCATCACGTACCGCGGCCTCGAACCCGACGAGGACCGGTTCGTCCCCCTGGATAGCGACCGGGAACTCACGCCCGGCGAGGTCCTGACCGAGCACGCGACCGGCCGCGAGTACGCCGATCTCGTCGCCGGCTACGACCGCTACCCCGCCATCTACGACGACGTCGGCCTGTTCTCGTTCCCGCCGGTCATCAACGGCCGGCGGACCGAGGTCTCCACGGACTCCAGGGACCTGTTCGTGGAGATGACGGGCACCGACCAGTGGACCATCGACAAGATGCTGAACGTCGTGTGCTACGCGCTCGGCGCGCGCGGCGGACAGATCGAGGCGGTCCGCGTCGAGTACCCCGACGCCGATTCCTACGACGGGCGCGAACTCGTGCGGCCCGACCTCGCCGTCGAGGAGAAGCGGGTCACCCACGACCGAATCGAGCGCTCGCTCGGCATCGACCTCGACCCCGACCGTGCCGTCGACCTGTTCGAGCGTTCCGGCCTCGACGCCGAGATCGTCGGCGTCGGGGACGACGAGATAGCCTACGACGTGGGCGTACCGCCCTACCGCGTCGACGTGCTCCACCCCGTCGACCTCGTGGACGACGTGGGTCGGGCGTACGGCTTCAACGACCTCGTGCCGCGCTACCCGGACGTGAGCACCGTCGGCGGCCGCACCGACGGGTCCCGGCTGGAGCGCGCCGTGCGCGAGCAGCTCGTCGGCCTCGGCTTCGAGGACCAGCTCACGTTCCACCTCGTCGACCGCGAGGAGAACTACGAGTCGATGCGCGTCGAGCCCGGAACGGACGTTCTCGGCGGCGGCGAGCCCGCCGTCATCCGCGAGCCGTACAGCGAGGACTACACCACGGTCCGGACGTGGGTGCTGCCGTCCCTGCTCTCGGTGCTGGAGAACAACACCCACCGCTCCTACCCGCAGGACCTCGGCGAGGTCGGCTTCGCCGCCCGGATCGACGAGAGCGAGAACACGGGCCTCGCCGAGTGGCGCGCCGTCGCGGGCGTGCTCGCCCGCCACGACGCCTCCTACGAGGACGCCAAGGCCCGGCTCCAGGTCGTCGCGCGCAACTTCGACGCGAAGCTGGAGACCCCACCGACCGAGCACCCGTCGTTCATCGACGGCAGGACGGCGAGCGTCGTCCTCGACGGCGACGAGGTCGGCGTGATGGGTGAGGTGCACCCCGAGGTGCTCGTCGCCCACGATCTGGAGCTTCCCGTCGCGGCGTTCGAGTTCCGGCTAGCGGGCTTAGCCGACTAACTCGGACACCTCGATCTACCCGGGTTTCCCCGTCCTGACTCCCCAGTCCCTCGATAGCGTCCGTCCCTGCTCCGCCAGGGCGTGGACCGTTTCGCCAGCGACTGCCTGCCGGTCACTCCAGGTCCACGCCGACCGCCTCCTCGACGCTGTCGAAGCCGTCGCGCTCCAGCAGGTCGAGCAGGCCCTCGTTGATGTCCCGCGCTATCGACGGCCCGCGATAGACCAGTCCGGTGTACAGTTGAACCACGCGTGCGCCCGCGCGCAGCTTCTCGTAGGCGTCCGCGGCGGTGAACACGCCGCCGACGCCGACCACGGGGAGGTCGGTGCGCGAGGCGACGAAGCGGACCATCTCGGTGGCGCGATCCTCGATGGGCTTCCCGGAGAGGCCACCCTGCTCCACGGCCGCCGGGCTGCGGAGGCTGTCGGGGCGGTCGGTGGTGGTGTTGGTGGCGACGACGCCGGCGAGGCCCATCTCCTCGGCGAGCGCGACGGCGTCCGCGACCGCGTCGCGGTGCAGGTCCGGCGAGAGCTTCACGAGGAGAGGGTCGGCTCCGGCGTCGAGGAGCGTCGAGAGGATGCGCCCCAGCCCCTCGCGGTTCTGGAGGTCGCGGAGGCCGGGCGTGTTCGGGCTGGAGACGTTCACCACGACGTAGTCGGCGGCGTCGGCGACGCGCTCGTACGTGTA
>CAZYYH010000166.1:0-4839 GCA_964651725.1 uncultured Halobacteriales archaeon
GCCGACCGCGCCGGCTACCTCGCCGCGTTCCTCGTCGCCGGCGGCGCGGAACTCGGGCTGGTGGCGCTCGCACTGCCCGCCCTCCTGCGGCTGTCGGCCCGGGGGAACCCGGCAGAGCCGGCGTAGCTCCACAGCACGCCCCTGGCCGCCGCGACGGTAGCTACGATTCAGTACCTAGGGGGTTGAATTTAGGGGCTTCGGCTGCATAGGCCAGTGCCGCGTCCGGCGCTTCCCGCTGGCCGACGGCACACCGAGACTGATACCGATGACGCGAGCACCACAGCGAGACGGCGAATCGACCGACGACGGCGGTGCGTCCCGCCGGGCAGTCCTCAGGAGCATCGGCACGACCGCGGGCGCGGTACTGGTCGGCGGCCCGGGGGCCGGGACCGCGGCCGCCGGCGACGACGCGGCCATCTACCGCGCCGACCTCCAGCCGGTCGTGGACGGCTGGTACGGCGAGGCGTGGGACGTGGCGGAGCGGCTTCCGCTCGACAACGTCATCATCGGCTCCTCGGCCCACGGCGGCAGCTCGGACCTCGACGCGACGGCGATGCTGCTCTGGGACGCGGACAACCTCTACTTCTTCGTGGAGGTGGCCGACGACGCGATGGTCCAGGACTCAGGAGCCATCCACGACGACGACAGCATCGACCTGTTCGTCGACATCGGGAATGAGGACGAGTCGTCGTACGACGGCGACGAGTTCATGTACCAGTTCCGCGCCGACGGCTCCGGCTTCCAGGAGGTCAAGAACGGCGCGACCGCGGGGGTGGAGTGGGGCGTCCGGACCGACACCGCCGACGGTTACAACGTCGAGGGGGCGATACCCTGGTCCACGCTCGGCGAGAGCCCCGCGGACGGCGTTGCACTGGGGCTGGACGTGCACGTGAACGACGACGACGGCGGCGGAAGCCGCGACTCCAAGCTGGCGTGGCACGCCACCGACTCGAACGTCTGGGACGACCCCTCCAACATGGGGACCGCGCACCTCCGCGACCGGTACCCGAGCGTCCACGAGACGGCGTCCGCGCCGACCATCGACGGGGCCGCCGACGCCGCGTGGGACGACGGCGAGACGGTGTCGCTCGACAACGTCATCATCGGCTCCAGCAGCCACGGCGGAACCTCCGACCTCGACGCGTCCGCGACGACGCTGTACGACGCCGACGACCTCTACGTCCTGGTGGAGGTGACTGACGACACCGCAATCCAGGACTCGGGCGCTATCCACGACGACGACAGCATCGACCTCTTCCTCGACGTGGGCAACGAGGACGAGACCAGCTACGACGGCGACGAGTTCATGTACCAGTTCCGCGCCGACGGCTCCGGCTTCCAGGAGGTCAAGAACGGCGCGACTGCCGGCGTCTCGTACGCCGCCGCCGCGACGAGCAGCGGCTACAACGTCGAGGTCGCCATCCCGCACTTCACCGTCGGCACGTCACCTAGCGACGGCAAGCAACTCGGCTTCGACGTACACGTCAACGACGACGACAGCGGTGGCAGTCGGGACTCGAAGCTCGCCTGGTACGCCACCGACCCGAACGTCTGGGACGACCCCTCCAACATGGGGACCGTCGCGTACAGTGCGGACTCGTCGGGCGGCAGCCCGGACGGCCCGCCGAGCGCGGGCGACTGGACGCTCACCTTCGAGGACCAGTTCGACCAGGGAACACTCGACACCGACCACTGGGAAATCGGGTTCGGCTGGGGGATGACCTCCACCAACGACGACGCCGACGTGGACCCCGACCGCGTCTGGGTGGACGGCGACCGCGACATCCTCGTGCTGGAGGTGTACCACGACGACTCGACCGGCGAGGTCACCCAGGGCGCGATCAACAGCAAGGACGCCGGCGGGTCGCACAATCCCAGTGTCGGCGTCACGCGCGGCCCGGGGACGTACTTCGAGGCGCGTGCGAAACCCATCGACCGCGAGGGCGTGCTGCCTGCGTTCTGGTCGAAGCCGAACAACGAGAACTGGCCGCCGGAGATCGACTTCTACGAGATATTCCACAACGGCGACGCCAACGACCCCGAGGTCGCGCACTTCAACACCCACTACACCACGAGCGGCTACTGCGACGACAGCGGCAGCCACCGGGCCAGCGGGTCCTACGACCACGACACCAACGAGAACCTGAGCCAGAACTGGAACGTGTACGGCTGCGCGTGGAAGGGCGACCAGGTGGAGTTCTACTTCAACGACGTGCACGTCGCCACGGAGTCCTCGAGCGAGGTGATGGCGTCGCTCAACAACGACAACTGCAACCCGTTCTACCTGACGTTCACGAACCACGTGAACCGGGTCGGCACGCCCGACTACTCGTACTCGTGGCGCGAACAGCATCACGTGGACTGGGTCAGGGTGTGGGACCTGAACTGAGGAGCAGCGACTACCCACGCAGCACGTCGCGCGCCGCCGCGACGCCCGCCTCGGCGTCGGCGTCCACGCCAACCTCTTCGAGCGCCTCGCCGACGGTCCGGACGCCCCGAACGACCTGCTCGCCGGTGACGTTCCCCATGTTGCTCACCCGGAGTATCTCGCCGCCGAGGTGGGCCTGGCCGCCGGAGATGGAGACGCCGCGCTCCGAGACGGCGTCGAAGAACGCCGCGGAGTCGTCGCCCCGGAGCGATTCGGGGAGCGTCATCGCCGTGACGGTGTTCGAGTAGTCCGAGGCGTCGTTCACCTCCGGGAACGAGTCGAGCCCCATCGCGCGGAACCCCTCGCGGAACGCGCGAGCGAGCCGGCGGTGGCGCTCGATGCGCGCACCCATCCCCTCGGCGACGATCTCCTCGACCGCGACCGCGAGGCCGCGGAACAGCGGCACCCCGCTCGTAAAGGGCGTCTGGTGCTGGTCGGCCTTCCGGAGGTGCCAGTCGAGGTCCTCGTAAAACGGCGCGCGGTCGCCGTCGACGGCCGGCTCCGCGCGCTCCGTCACGTACAGCGCCGAGAGGCCGGGCGGCGCGGCGAGCGCCTTCTGCGCGTCGGTGACGGCGACGTCGACGTTCCAGTCGTCGACGCGGAACTCGTCGCCGCCGATGGAGGTCACGCCGTCCACCACGTAGCGCGCGTCGTGGTCGGCCGCGACCTCCCCGACCTCCGCGACCGGATTCAGGAGGCCGGTCGAGGTCTCGTTGTGGACCATCGTCACGAGCGCCGTGTCGTCGGAGACCGCCTCGGCGACCGCGTCGGGGTCCACCGACGTACCCCACTCGAACTCGACCGGCGTCACCCGCGCGTAGCGGTCCGCGATGCGCGAAAAGCGCCGGCCGAACTTCCCGTTCACCACTGCCACCACCTCGTCGCGTTCCCCGACGAGGTTGGCGACCGCCGCCTCCATCCCCATCGTCGCCGTCCCGTTCAGTATCAGGCTCGTGCCACCCGCCGACGTGCGCTCGCCGTCGAGCGTCGACGCCTCGAACACCTCGTCCAGTGCGTCCTGTGCGCGCTCGTACACCGCCTCGAACTCCGCGGAGCGATGGGAGACCATCGGCTCCGCCATCGCCTGCCGCACCTCGCGGGAGAGCGGTACCGGACCGGGGTTCAACAGGAGGAAATCCTCGCGCATGGACGTTGGGTCGGAGCGCGCACGAATACGCGTTGCGGGAGTCGCAAGCACTGCCGGCGAAGGCACTACGGCTCGTTCGCCCGTACCCAGCCGCCTCCTATAAAACGTTATAGTCGTAATTGTTTGTAATTCTTTGTACGAAATTGTAATCTTCAAGTAATTCTTAAGCGATACTGCGCTGGCGCGCCCGGCGTCCGAGCGTCACGAGGCTGGAGACGGGATCCCGACCGCTACTCGCGAACGCTCGCCGGCAGCCCCGGCACGCGCTCGCGGAGCCGCCCGAGACACGCCTCCAGTACCGCCATCGGGTTCGGGTCGGGGAACGACGCGGCCTCGCGGTGTGGCCCGTCCCAGCGCTCGGGGTCTGCCTGAAAGTGACACGACCCGAGATTCCCGTGCGTCGAATCCTGGTGCCAGCCGCAGGACCACGCCGCGTCGGCCTCGGTGTACTGGACGCGGAATGCGTCGCGGTCCGGTCGGGGCCGCCACTCGGCTTCCAGCGTCGCCGTGGTGGACCCGGCGGGCTGATCGAGGAACTCCCCGGTGTCGAGTCGAGCGATGACCCGGACCGGTCGGACCGACGACGGCTCCGAGGTGACGCGCTCGACGCCGTCGAGACGACCGAGCCGGTGCTTGAACCGCTTGTGGATTTCGAAGCGGTGGAGGCCGGAGTCGCCGGGCGGCGGCGTCATGGGCTATCGTAGCTCTCGGTCACCCTCAAGACTCAGCCCTCGACGAAGGTGGGGCCGGCAGGAGGTGTCGTGGCTCAGTGTGCCGACCGCTTCCGCGCGTCCGCCGACGCCACCGGGTCGTAGAGTTCCAGCGCCTGCTGGACCACGCCGATTCGCTCGCGGTAGTACTCCCAGTCCTCGGCGTCGGGGACGCGCTGCTCGCGCTCCGCGGCGGAGAGCCCGTCATCGCCGACGCTCGCCCGAAGTTCGTCGGGCGAGTCCACGTCGTACTCCTCCGCCCACGCCTCCATCTCGTCGCGCATCGCCGCGAGTTCGGCAGTGAGTTCCGCCTTCGAGTGCTCCTCGATGAGGTCGCGCACCTGATCGAGGTACCGGGTGACGGGGTCGGGACGGTAGCACGTCTCGTGGCCGTGTTCCACGACCGCGAGCGTGCGCGCGGCGACGAGCTGCCGGAGGTACTTCTCCGCGGTGTTGCGCGAGACGCCCGCGGCGTCGGCTATCTCGCCCGCGTTCCGCGGCTCCGAGACCGTCATCGCCACCTCGCGGATGCGGTCGAGCTTGTCGGCGTGGTC
>CAZYYH010000167.1:0-4832 GCA_964651725.1 uncultured Halobacteriales archaeon
TCGCGCCGGGCGACACCGAGGACTGGACGCTGTACGCCTTCGACGGCGACGAGGTGGACGTCGAGGGCGGCACCGCCGTCGGCCACCTCGGCGGCGGCCGGTACGCCTTCGAGGTCGGGATGTCCCAGGACGACCGCTCGCACGCCGCGCTGTTCGGACTCGACGGCCCCGCCGTTCGGGTCGAGGCGATGCCGGGAGCCGAGGCCACGCGCGACGGCGCGACCGTGACGGTCGACGCGCCCGACCCCGGGTACGACCAGCCGCCGGGGACGCTGGTGTTGACCCGCGCGGACGCCGCCGACGAACGCCTGATTCCGGAGCAGGTGATGCGACGCCAGTACCGCGCACTTCGGAACGGCCTGCCGTTCTTCGAGCGCGATGTCGAGCGTGAGGCCGAGCGCGTGGTCGTCGAGACCACGGAGCAGGCGGCCCAGCGCATCACGGGTTACGACTCGAACACCCGGCGGTTCGAGTTCGAGGGACAGGCCTACGAGGCCAGGTTCGAGACCGGGAGTTCGGACTGAGCGACGCGAGCAGTTCTCCCGACGTTACTCAGCGCGCCTCGAGCGACCACGGGTTGCGGCCGGTGGACCAGCCGGCCGGGCGGGACTGACAGGGGCTGGCTCGCTCGGGGAAGCCAGGCAAAGTAAGCACTCCGACCGCAGGGAGGCGCGCGCAGCGAGCCCCGCGACCCGAGCGAGCCAGGGGCTTTCGGAAATGCAGTCGCTAGCGATAACTCCTCGAAAGCCCCCGCGTTCTCGACGAAGCACGACGACGCAAGCACCGCAGGACGTGAGCGACCGAAGGGAGTGAACGGCCGAGGAGCGCAGCGAGTCGCGCGAGTCGAGAACGCGGCCCCTTTCAGTCCCGCCCGGCTGTGGGGGTGGAGTAGCAATAAGCCGGTGGGGCCGGGGCGAGCGATGCGCGACGGAGCACGGGGAGAGCGAAGCGGCGTGGATGGCCCCGTCCTGCATCGGCGGATGCGGCAGCGACCGAAATCCCTCCCCGAGACCCCGGTCTTTTTGGCACAGCGACGGGATGCAATCCGGTAATGACCCTGGATCCGGTACACCTGGAGGGGATCGCGGACATGGCGCGTCGCATCAGCCACGACGTGGACGACACGGACCACCGGGATCTCGCGGAGCGGGCGTGGACGGAGTTCCTCGACCCGCTCTACGACGACGGCGAGGTGGTGCTGGAGCCGGTCGGCGAACTCGCCCGACGGCGCGCGCCGACGCAGGAACTCGGCCTGCAGGAGAACGGGTTCGACGTGGTGCACGGGCTGGACTCGGGGACGATGACGCCGCGGACGTTCCGGAACGGGCTGGTGCTCGACGTGGCGCAGGCGGCGATGAGCGCGACGCCGTCCGACCTCGACCTCCACCGGTCGCGGACGACGGTGGCGGCGCTCCACTCGAACGACGCGACGGTGAAGCCCGGCGGTGGCGGATGGTTCGACCACGACGAGGGCTACGTCCGCCAGCGCGTCGTCGAAGCGCCCGGCGTCAGCCGCTACGAGAAGATCGTGGTGCACGCGCTGTCGCTGTACCTCTCGGAGAGCGAGCACGCGCGCGAGCACGCCGAGGACGTGACCGACCTCCTCGTGCTCGACGGCCCCATCTACCCGAAGGGCATCCTCAACTGGCAGGCGCGCTCGGACGAACTCGCCAGCCTGCTCGCCGAGTCCGAAGTGGCCCGCGACATCCTGGAGAACTACGTCGCGCTCGTGGAGTCCTTCGTCGAGCGCGACGTGCCGCTCGCCGGCTTCGTGAAGAACACGTCGTCGCGCGGCCTCGTGAACACCCTGAAGCACAAGACGAACGCGCCGTGGGCGCACGACATGGCCTTCTTCGAACGCATCCTCGAACCCCGCGACGACGCGACCGACGACCTCCGGTGGACGAACTGGTTCGCGTCCCGGCTCGGCGTCGACGCGGCGCTCCCCACGCTCGGCGACCGCCTCGGCCTGGAGTTCGCGCTCGATCCCGCCGACTACGAGGTCTGTTTCTTCGTCGTCTACGACCCGCGGACGGAGATCGGCTACAAGGTGGAGACGCCCCGGGCGTTCGCGCGCGACCCCGAGCGCCGACGGCCCCTCGCGCGGTACGTGCTCTCCGAGATCGCGGCCGAGCGCGGCCCACCGCTCCCCGTTGGGAAGGCCGACGACATCGCGCACATCGGTCGCGTCGGCAACGAGTCGCTCGTCGGCGTGCTGGAGGAGCAGTTCGACGCCAGACTCGACCGCAACTACGACGATCTCCGGTGGGGTGAGGTGGAGTGAGCGGTCAGTCGAACCCTTCGAAATGCGAGAGCGTGACTTCTATCCGGAACTCGCTGTAGCCGCACTCGTCCCGCAGGAACGACGCGATTCTCTCCTCGGTGTTCCCGACGAAGCGCAATCCGCGGTCTCGTCGGTACGCGGCGAAGGACCGGGAGCGAAGACGCGGTAGCACGTCGCGTCGAGTGCGTCCCTGCTCGCTAGCGGGGAGCGCCCGGTCGAGAAGCGCGTCCTCGGGTATCCATCGATCCCACGCGTGACCACGAGCGAGACTCCAGACGAGACTGCACTCGAGTTCGGAGTCGGAAGGACGGGAACTTGCCGGCACGGTGGGCGTGGTTCGCCCCGTTCTCCTACGTAAAGCCGAGTAAAACTAGTTTTACTCGTGTGCTCCAAAGGTTTAACGCCAAAGCCGGGGAACGAACGAGCTAAGATGACCAGTCCTGCGAGCGCCCACGAGAACGGCGACGATAGCTCGACCAACGCCCGACACGATTACCCCTCGGGATGGCTGCGACTCACGAGAAACGATAGCGTCCCCCTAATCGTCGATGCGCTGCTCGACCTGCCCGCGCGCCGCGAGTTCAACCAGACCGAGCTCGCCGGCCTCGCGGGCGTCAGCCGCCAGTCCGTGAACCGTCACCTCGATCGCCTGCTCGACCTCGGCGTCCTCGAACCGGTCGAGCACTCGTCGCCGCAGCGCTACCGGTTCGACGCGGACGCCGCCGTGAGCCGACGGCTGGTCGAACTCGACGGCGCGGTGAACGACACACTCGCTGGCACCAACGACCTGGAGAACTGACCCTCTACACCGGCTCGTCGGGCCGCGAGATGTCGCCCTCGGCCTCGACGGCGTCCGGGTCGGGGTCGCGCTCGACCGCGATCTCGACCTCGTTCGGGTCGACGCCGATGCGGGCGAACTGCGTGCGGACGTGCTCCTCCGCCGCGAGCAGCGCGCGGTCGCGCGCGTCGAACCCCCGGGGCATCGGCGACTCGAACGCGACCCGAACCTCCTCGCCGTCGACCTGCTGGACGAGCCCGCCGCTCTCCACCTCGTAGAACTCGTCGCACACCCAGACGAACGGCGCGTCCTCGTCCGGCGCACCCCTGAACTCGGGTGGGTCCTCCCCCTCCTCGTAGAGCGTCCCCGTCAGCGTGGTCCCCCCTGCTTCCCCGCGGACCTGAAGCATACGTGACCGTAAACCGCGAGCACGTAAAAACGACGCGTCTTCGGCTACGACACGCCGGCGGCCGCCGACAGGTCGGCGAGCAGCCCGGGGTTCGCCGCGCCGACGTAGCCGCGGTCGCCGGTCCGGGACGCGACGCCCGCCTCCGACGCGAGGAGTTCGCCCGCGTACTGCTCCTCCTTCTCGGGGTACAGCGAGACGACGCCGTCGAACCGGCCGCGCGCGAGTAGCCCCCAGTCGACGCAGGGTGCCCAGCTCCGGACGACGCGCTTGCAGTCGGCGTCGACCCGGTCGAAGGCCGCGTCCGCGGTCGCAAGCCGGTCCGCGTCGTGCTTCACGTCGTGTCCGACGACGAACCCGACGGTCGCCTCGTCGAGCGGCCGGTTCGACTCCGCAGTCACCGGATCGCCGTCGTACCGGGTTCCCCCGCCGCGCCGAGCGACGTAGAGGTCGTCGAGCACCGGGACGTACACCACGGCGACGACCGGCTCCCGGTCTTCGAGGACCGCGACGGCGGTCGCGAACGACGGCAGCCCGACCGCGAAGTTGTTGGTGCCGTCGAGCGGGTCCACGACCCACCGGTAGTCGCCGTCGCCGGGATGCTCGCCCGACTCCTCCGCGTACACGGCGTGGTCGGGGAACGACCCCTGGATCACGTCGAGCATCCGCCGCTCGGAGCCGCGGTCCGCGTCGGTCGTCACGTCGTGACGGCCGTACTCCACGTCGACGGCGTCCGCACGGAACTGCTCTCGGAGGTACCGGCCGCCGTCGCGGCACGCGCGGACGGCGGCGTTCTCGATGGCATCGAGCATACTCCCACGCTCCCGCGACAGGCGAAAAGGGTTATGGGGGATGCCCGAGACGTGCGGCCCATGAGCGACCTCGGAGACTTCGCGGATTTCGAACCCGACGACAGCGACGGAGCAGCGGACGAGTCTCCGACGGACGGCGCGGCCGACGCCGTGTCGTCCGGCCGGGCCGACGACGGCACCACGTCCGACCCGTCCGACGACGGCGGGTTCGAGACGGCGGATCTCGACGCCGTCGGCGACGACGACGGCATCGGCGTCGTCCCGGTCTCGGACGGACTCGTGATCGCGGAGGACGAGCGCGACACGCGCGTTCGCGCCTACGTCACGGGCGAGCACCGGTCGGCAGTCCGCATCGGGACGTACCTGCTGGTGTCGTACCCCGACGGCGAGACGCTGTTCTGCCGGATCTGTGGGCTGGAGTACGAGCCGATGTACCGGAGCGACGACGCGACGGAGATTCACGCGCGACGCGCGATGCGCGCGGATGGCATCGACGAGCACGACTACAAGTTCATGGCGCATCTCGAACCCGTCGCGGTGCTCTACTCGGAC
>CAZYYH010000168.1:0-4811 GCA_964651725.1 uncultured Halobacteriales archaeon
ACGCGTCGGCCGGTTCTGCGGTAGCGTTCGCTTGCGCGCTCCAGAGCGAGGCGTAGGTGCCGTCCGCCTCGCAGAGGCCGGTGTGGGTTCCGACGAGACCGACGGTCTCGCCCGGCCGCACGTCGACGCCGTCGAGCGCGGGGTCGTCGCCGTCGTCGTAGCCGAAGGTCACGGCGTCGAACGCTATCGCGCCGAACTCGCTCGAAAGCGCCGGTAGCGGTCGCCTACTGCCGCGTCAGCTCGATGGAGCCGACCTCGCTCTCGACGGTCAGTCGGGGACCGCCGTCGCCGAGCGTGCCGTGGCGCTCGACCCGGCCGAGACCGCTGGCGGACGCGCCGATGGCGGGCGCGTCGATGCTCCCCATGCTGGTGGCGAGCGTCACGTCGGCGTCGAGCGCCGGCCCGGCGCGGAGGCTGATCGAGCCGGATTTCGTCGCCACCGTCGCGTCGCCCCGGACGGCGTCCACGTCGAGGTCGATGGAACCGTTCTTCGACTCGGCGCGGTCGACGCCCGCGACGTCGCGGCCCTCGACGCTGCCGTTCTTCGTGCGGGTGTCGAGGACGCCGCCGAGGCGCTCGACGGTGACGCGGCCGTTCTTCGCCGCGACCGCGAGGTCGCCGGTCACGTCGGCGGCGTCGATGGCTCCGTTCTTCGCGTTCACCTCGACATCGCCGTCGTGGTCGGCCACCTCGACCGCGCCGTTCTTCGTGACGAGGTCGGCGTCGCCGGTCGCGCCCTTGACCTCGATCGTGCCGTTCTTCGTCACCACGGACGCGACGGGAACGTCGCGCGGCACGGTCACGTCGAGATCGACGACGGCACGGCCACGGCGGTCGTCGTACTCGGCGCGGAGCGCGAGCGGTTCGTCGCCGCCCCCCGAGACGACGACGCGTACGCTATCGAGGGTGGTCTCGTCGGTCGCGCGCTTCGTGACCGTCACCCGCACGTCGTCCCGGTCCTGGCCACGGACGGACACCGCGCCGTTCTTCGTCTCCAGGGAGAGCGCCGTCGGAGCGGGGTAGGTCAGAGTCTCGGTGTCGGTCGCCGTCAGGTCGCCGGTGCCGGACGCCACCTGGTCCACGAACGTCGAGACGAGGGTTGCGAGCCTGCTCATGGCCGTCACTGGGTCGCCAGCCGCCATAAGTTCCCGGAGAACGACAGTTCTGTAACGCTCGTGATAGATAGAGCGTCGCCTCTTCACATCATTACTTCGCAGAGGGTAATGACATAAAGGCCCGTGCCGGAGCGGTCGCCGCCCGGAACGACCGTACTCGTCGGGTCGGCGCGTCTCGACGACCGGGAGCGGTCAGTTCAGCGCGTCCACGTCGTCCGCGAGGTCCGCGGGCCGGTCCACCGGGCCGTTCACGAACAGGCCGTGCCCGATGATGGCGACCGCGACCAGCGCCGACGCCAGCACCGTCGTCGTCACCGGGAGCGCGGTGAGGACGCCGACCGTCGCGCCGAGCGCGACGCAGACGAACACGCCGGCCAGCACCAGGTCGTAGTACTGCCAGGTGTAGGCCATACCCCGACCTTCGGGGGCCGGGACCGAAAGCGTGTGGGCTCGGTCACGTCCCGAGCGTCTGCCGAACCAGCGCCGCCTCGGCCTTCCGGAGGTGGTTCGACGCGGTGCTCGGCGCGCAGTCGAGGCGCTCCGCCACGTCCGCGACGCTGCCTTCGCGGGGCACCTCGTAGTAGCCGACCGCTTCGGCGGCGGCGAGCGCGTCGCGCTGGCGGGCCGTGAGGTCCGCCGACGACGGCGGCCCGGGGTAGGAGCCGACGTAGTCCACGGTCACGTCGGCGCGCTCCGGGAGGTCGTCGAGGACCGCCTGGAGGTCCGCCGGCCGGCCCAGCACGGTGAGTTCCGTGCCGCGCTCGGTGAACTCGACGGGGAACGCCACCACCAGCCGCCGGCCGCTGAACGCCGCCCGGAACCCCACGTCGGGGTCGCGGGTCTCGTGTTCCACGTACGCGAAGAACTCGCCGTTCCCGACCGGGGCGACGCTGTACGTGCGGACCCACGGAACCGCGGCCAGCGCGTCCTCGTAGGCGTCGCGGTCGCCCTCGACGCGGAACAGCAGGCAGTCCACGTCGTCCAAGAGGTTCCAGTTCCAGAGCTGGACCGTTTCGAGCGCGTCGCTCTCCTCCAGGAACTCCTGCATGGGATGCCGGTCGGCGGGCGGCTCGCGGTAGGTGACGTGGAGCGCCTTCATGGCGTCGCCGGTCACGAACACGCCCGCTTACTTAAATCCCCTAGTGGATACGACAGAAGCGGCTTGCTCCCGGCGTGACAACTCACGGACGAGATGCCGGACTCCGAGCACTCCACGCGGACGGACCGCCCCGGCGGGGACGGCGCGGCGGCGAGCGCCGACGACGCCGACCCCGGCGCAGTGCGACGGCCGCCCGGGCCGGACGGCCTCCCGGTCGTCGGCTGCGCCCACCGGCTGATCCGCGACCCGTTGACGTTCGTGGACGACGTCGGAGCGACGTACGGCGACGTCGTGGGCTACCACGTCGCCGGCGTCCGGTTCACGCTGGTGCTCCATCCCGAGTACGTCCAGCAGGTGCTGGTCGCCGACCACGACCGCTTCCGGCGGTGGACGGGCGACGAGTGGAACGTCCTCGGCGACGTGGCCGCCGAGGGCCTGCTCCTGACCGAGGGCGAGCAGTGGCGACGCCAGCGCCGCCTCCTTCAGCCCGCGTTCCGGCCCGACAGCATCGCGTCGTACGCCGAAACCATGGTCGAGTTCGCGGCGGACGCCGCGGACGCGTGGACGGACGGCGAGACCATCGCCGCGAACCGGGCGTTCTCGCAGCTAACGCTCGACGTGCTGGCCGCCGCGCTGTTCGACGTGGACGTGCGCGGCCACGAGGACGCGGTGACGCGGCTGGCCCGCCTGCTCAACGACCGCGGCGAGTCCACCGTCGCCACGTTCCTCCCGGACTGGCTGCCGACGCCCGGTCGGCGCCGGTTCGACCGCGCCGCCGCCGACCTCGACGCGTTCGTGGACGACCTCGTCGCCGAGCGCCGCGACGCCGGCGCGGACGGCGACGACCTGCTGTCCGTGCTGCTCCGCGCGGAGGGCGAGGACGGCGCGACGCTCTCCGAGCGCGAGGTCCGCGACCAGCTCGTCACGTTCCTGTTCGCCGGCCACGAGACCACGTCGCTCGCGCTCACGTACACCTGGCTCCTGCTCGCCACCCACCCGGAGCAGCGGCAACGGCTCGACGAGGAACTCGACGCCGTGCTCGGCGACGACGACCCGACGCTGTCCGACCTCCCCGACCTCGCGTACACCGAGCGGGTCGTGCGGGAGGCGCTCCGGCTCTACCCGCCGGTGTACGTGATCTTCCGCGAGGCCACGCGGGACACCACCGTCGGCGGCTACCGCGTCCCCGAGGGCTCGAAGCTCAGCGTCCCGCAGTACCACGTCCACCGAGACCCCCGCTTCTTCGACGACCCCGGGACGTTCCGACCGGCGCGCTGGACCGACGAGATGGAGGCCGACCTGCCCGAGTACGCCTACTTCCCGTTCGGCGGCGGGCCGCGCCACTGCATCGGCATGCGGTTCGCGCTGACGGAGCTGACGCTGATGGTCGCCACGCTCGCCCGGCGCGTCTCGTTCGCGCTGGAGAGCGACCCCGACCCGGGCTTCCAGCCGGGCGTCACGCTCCGGCCCGCCGACCCCGTGCGGATGCGCGTGGAGAAGCGGTAGCCGGGCCTCCGGATATCGCCGATAGCCTCCCTTCCCACGGTCCGGCCCGTCGGAGAGCCGACGGTGTCGGCCGCCCAACCGACGCGGGTGGGCTTCCGGACCGGTCGTCGTCCGTACGCGAACCCGCCGGCGCACCCCGATTACCGCCCCGAACCCTATCCACGTGCGAGCCGAACCACCAGCATGGTCGAGGCCCTCTACACGATAGAGTTCCCGTTCCAGGCGAAGACGTTCGAGGCCATCCACCCGCACGTCGACGCGGACGCCGCGTACCTCCCGCTCCGGCCGGCGGCGAAGCACTGTACGGACGCCATTCCCGAGGTCGATCTCCACTATACGGACGTCGGGTACGTGAACCGCCAGGTTCGGGAGATCGACCCCGACGTCGTCGTCTACAACCACAACTACCGCCACCGGGACGTCGACTTCCAGCGCGACTACCCGCTGGTCCACCTCCGCCACGGCGCGTCCGTCGGACGCGGAACGGTGCAGGTCGACGTCGAGGAGGTGTTCCCGCTGGTGGACGCCGCGCTCGCGCCCGGCGAGTGGTGGGCGGAGACGTACCGCGAGACCGGAAGCGACCTCCGCGTCGAGACGGTCGGCGTTCCGGAGGCCGACCCGCTCGTCGCCGCCGACCCGCCCCGCGAGAAGCGCGTGCTCTACGCGCCCACCAACACCCGGTACGGCGAGGGGTCGCTGACGAACACCGCCGAGGACGTGCTCGACCTGTTCGCGGACACCGACTACCACCTCCTGTTCCGGCCGCATCCCCACGACGTCCTGGAGCAACCGGCGCGCTCGCTCGTGCGCCGGCTCCGCGACCGCATCTGCGAGGTGCCGAACGTCACGTTCGACGACGCCTGGTCGCCGGTCGGGAGCCTGCTCGACGCCGACCTCCTGCTCTCCGACTACTCGGGCACGGTCACCGAGTGGCTCCACACCGGCCGGCCGTTCGTGCAGTTCACGAACGTCGTCTCCGAGCGCAACGAGGTGCCCCACGTCGGCTACGCGACCGACGACCTCGACCTCGGCGCGGTGGACGACCTCTACCGGAACGGCCTGCCGCCCGACGCCGCCGACCGCCGCGACGA
>CAZYYH010000169.1:0-4793 GCA_964651725.1 uncultured Halobacteriales archaeon
AGCACGTCGAACTCCAGCCCGACGACGACGCCGAGTACGACGACGAGGTCGTCATCGACCTCTCCGACCTCGAACCGCTTATCTCCAAGCCGTCGATGCCGGACAACGTCGTGCCCGTCCGCGAGGTCGCGGGCGAGAGCGTCGACCAGGTCATCATCGGCTCCTGCACGAACGGCGCGTACGAGGACATCCTCCCAGCGGCGAAGATGCTGGAGGGCCGCGAGATCAACAAGACGACGGAGATGATCGTCGCGCCCGGCTCGAAGCAGGCGTCCGAGATGCTGGCCCGCGAGGGCTGGACCGCGGAGATGATGGCGGCCGGCGTCAACTTCTCCGAGGCGACCTGCGGCGCGTGCATCGGCATCGGCCACGTGCCCGCCTCCGACTCCGTCTCGCTGCGGACGTTCAACCGCAACTTCGAGGGTCGCTCCGGCATCGAGGACGACTCGGTCTACCTCTGCTCGCCCGAGGTCGCCACGGCGGCGGCAATCGCGGGCGAGATCGTGGATCCGCGCGACCTCGGCGACCTCGAGGACCCCGGCTTCGAACTCCCCGACTCCTATCTCGGCTCGGACGCCGACCTCATCCGCCCGGACGAGGCCCCGGACGACGACCTCATCAAGGGCCCGAACATCGGCGACGTGCCGTTGAAGGACCCGCTCGACGCGAACGTCGAAGGCGACGTCCTGCTCAAGATGGCGGACAACATCACCACGGACCACATCATCCCGGCCACATCCGACATCCTCAAGTTCCGGTCGAACGTGCCGAAGCTCTCCGAGTTCACGCTCTCCCGCGTGGACGACACGTTCGCGCAGCGCGCGATGGAGGCCGGTTCGAGCGTCCTCGTCGCGGGCGAGAACTACGGCCAGGGTAGCTCCCGCGAGCACGCGGCGCTCTGCCCGATGTACCTCGGCGTCGAGGGCGTGCTCGCCCAGTCCTTCGCCCGCATCCACAAGGCGAACCTGTTCAACTTCGGGCTCGTCCCGCTGGAGATCGACGAGGAGACGTACGCCCGCATCGAGCAGGGCGACAGCGTCGAGATCGTCGACGACGTGCGCGAGGCCGTGCTCTCCGGCCAGGAGGAGTTCACGATCCGCGTGAACGACGACTGGGAGGCGACCGGGAACCTCGACGCCTCCGAGCGCGAGCGCGACATCCTCGCCGCCGGCGGCAAGCTCTCGCTCACCAAGCAGCAGTACGAGAGCGGCTCCGGTGCGACGCCCGCCGACGACTGAGCAGCCCGCCCGTCCTCACCTCTCGTCTTCACCTCTCGCCGGGCATCCCGAGTGGCCACCATATTCAAATCGCCTCGGCCCGTAGCGGTGTAGTATCCGTGACGATGCGCGTGCGCGAGGACGCCGTGTCCGTCCGTCCGGCGACCAGAGCCGACCTGCTGGAGGTGTTCCGCATCGAGCAGTCGGCGTTCCCGGAACCGTGGCCGTTCGCGGCGTTCGAGCGCTACCTCGACGCGGACGGCTTCCTCGTCGCGGTCGACGAGTCGCGCGCGGGAGCGACGGAGTCCGGCCTCGTCGAGGGTGGCGTCGTCGGCTACGTCGTCGCCACACCCGTCCCGAACCACGGCCGTTCGCTCGGCCACGTGAAGGACATCGCGGTCCACGCCGAGTGCCGCGGCAGCGGCGTCGGGTCGACGCTGCTCGACGCCGCCCTCTCGACGCTCGCCCGCGAGGGCGCGTCAAGCGTCAAGCTCGAAGTGCGCCGGAGCAACGACGGCGCGCTCTCCCTGTACGAGGAGTTCGGGTTCGAACTCCTGAAGACGGTGCCGCGGTACTACGCCGACGGCGAGGACGCGCTCGTGCTCGTCTGCGACCTCTCGAACCGGTAGGGATTTCGGCGTCGAGTCCGGGCTTTTTCGCATGGGCTTCGAGTGTCCGGTGTGCGGCGAGCCGCAGGCGGACGCCGAACATCTCGCCAACCACCTCGCGTTCTCCGCGATGCTCGGCCGCGACGACCACGAGTCGTGGCTCGACGACCACGCGCCCGACTGGGCCGGGATGGGACCGGACGATCTCGCGCCGGTCGTCGCCGACCAAGCGCCCGAGGTCGACCGCCCCGGGGACGCGGACGAGCACCACCACGGCGACGCCGGCCGCTTCGAGGACGAACTCGCGGGCCGCGGCGGCTACGGGCGCGACGCCGGCCTCGACGCCGAGGCGGAGCGCGTGCTGGACGAGGCGCGCGAACTCACCGCCGAGATGTACGGGGAGAACGACAGTGACAGGGACGATGACGACGACGAAGGCGACGAGCGCGGGTGAGAACCGGGAGCGTCGGGATCGGCGCGCGAGGAGCGACTCGCGCGAGGGACGAGGGGGCGTCGGATTGCAGATCCGACGAACGCTAGCTCACGTCGCGTGCGAGGATGCCAATCGCGGAAGAGGTACGAGTTATCCGCGAAGGACGTGGTGCGGTCCCCGTGTTGCCAGGGCTGGCTGGCGGAGTAGATGGCGTCGTAGAACGCTTCCGTGGCGGCCTCCATCGCTTCCGGGTGAGGCCAGTGTCCCGTTTGCGGAGCAGACCGAGTTCGATACACCCAAATCCTCGCCGTGGGGAGTAGTGCGTAGGGGATGTTACACGGCGAAGCTCTCGGGCTGCTGCTCGGCGTGGTCGCCCTCGGCGCGGTCCACGGCGTCGAACCCGGCCACGGCTGGCCCGTCGCCGCGAGCTACGCACTCGACCAGTCCAACAAGTGGCTCTACGGCTTCGCGGCGTCGTTCATCCTCGGGGTGGGCCACCTCGTGAGCTCGATCGCGATGGTGGCGGCGTTCTTCTGGGCGAAATCCTACTTCTCACTGACCCAGGTGAACGAGCCCATCACGCTCGCCCCCGGACTGGAGATTGGCGGTCCCGTGAGCCTTGTCGCGGGCGTCCTGTTGATTCTCCTCGGCGTGCGCGAGTACCGCCACGGCCACAGCCACTCGCACGGCCACGACGAGCACTCCCGTCGAGACGACCACGGACACAGCACCGACGCCACCGAGGTGAGCAAGTTCGACCACCTCGGGGACGGGCACGCCCACGGCGACCAGTCACACGGCCACAGCGAGGGCGGACACCCGCACTCCCACGACCAGCACGATCACTCGCACGGTCACGCACGTCACGACCACGGGAGCGACACCGACGACGGACTGCTCGCACGCCTCAAAACTGCCGCCCCGTTCGTAGGCGGGCACTTCCACGCCCACGGGTCGATGGCGGACGCGACCGATCGCGGCCTCTGGGGCATCGCGGGCTTCGCGTTCGTGCTCGGGTTCGCCCACGAGGAGGAGTTCGAGATCATCGCGCTGTGTGCGGGCTCGCAGTACTGCCTCGAACTCATGACCGTCTACGCGCTCACGGTCATCGTCGGTATCGTGGCGCTCACGCTGCTACTGATCGCGGGCTATCAGAACTTCGAGCAGGAGGTCGAGCAGTACACGCCGTACCTCCCGGTGTTCTCCGCGACCGTCCTGATTCTCATGGGCCTCGGATTCATCACGGGTCTGTTCTGAGCGGGCAGCACACCCCCGTAATACCCTATCAAGGAGCACCGCGCGTGGAACGCCGAAGCGGACGGGGTTCGCTACTACAGTCACACACGAGTGCGCAGTCGTACCCGTTCCGGACGCGAAGTCGAAACGGTGTAGACCCCGGCGGGAGACGACCCGAGCATGCACAGTCGCGGCACGTTGAGCCCCGAGACGGCAGAGGAAGCCCGCGAGGCGTTCGACGATCTGGAGGCGGCGGCGCGGTCGGTGGTGCGGGAGACGGCGCGGGAGATGGGGTTCGACGGGGAGGAGTACGGCGAGCGCGTGACCGAGGACGTGGTGGCGACGGCGCGGGAGGCGCTGTTCGCGTCGCTGCTGGCGGTCCGGGTGGGGACGCGTTCGGAGTTCGAGGCGTGGCGAGCGGACCACGAGGACCTGGCGGTGATCGAGGAGGGGCACTCGTCGGTGGAGCGGGTGGCGTGGCACGTCGCGCGGCCGGCGGGGACGGTGCTGGCGGCGACGTTCCAGTCGGACGAGGACGCGGCGGTCGGGACGCTCCGGCGGATGGCGTTCGCGCGACTGTACCGCGACGCGGTGGCGGATTCGGGATAGTGCCGTGGGTTCGATTCTGGACGGACCCGACGGGAGCGTTGCCTCGACGCGAACTCGACTGAAGTTCGCTGCCAGCAGAGTAGATTCGGACGAAGCGCGCCGCCAGCCTTGCGAAATGGTGGGGTGAAAAGTCGGTCGGCAGATGCAGGCGGGGTCGGCGGTAGTCGCGGCGGCCGCCGACCGTCGCTCGTCCGGTGGCGGGCCAACCGGCGGTACCGACGCAGGTCCGACCAACCGCCACCGTATCCGCCGGCCGGTCGGCCGCCGCAGTTTCTGTCGGCCGATCAGCCGCCGTCGTACCTGCCGGCCGGTCGTTCACTTCCCATTTTGCAAGACTAGCAGCGCGCTTCGTTCGCGTCTAGTAGCGCGTTTCGCTCGGATCCGGCAGCAAGCCCTGCTCGAAGTATCGCAGCGCGCTCCGTTCTTCGCCCACTCGACTCGACCGGAACGCCAAGCGCCTATTACGCGGGGGAACCCACTCGGGAGCATGACCGGCGACGCGAGTGGCGGCGAAGACGCACGCGGCGGCGACGCGACGGACGACGAGTGGGCGGTCGTGGCGTCCGAGGCGGAGTACGAGACGGAGTGGTACACGGGCGGCTACGACCTCGTCCGGCAGCCCGACGGCTCGGAGAAGCGCTACTACTGGGCGGAACTCCCGCCCGCGGTCGTCGTCGTGGCGATAGACCG
>CAZYYH010000170.1:0-4757 GCA_964651725.1 uncultured Halobacteriales archaeon
CAGAAGCCGCTCAGCATCGAGCCGTCGGACGAGATTCCCGAACTCGGCAGCTTCGCTGTCCGCGACATGGGCCAGACCATCGCCGCCGGCAAAGTGCTGTCGGTCAACGAGAAGTAATCCATGCAGCAAGCTCGCGTCCGTCTGGCAGGCACGAGTCCGGACGACCTCGACGACATCTGCGACGACGTGAAGGAGATCGCCGAGAAGACGGGCGTCAGCCTCAGCGGTCCGGTGCCGCTCCCCACCAAGACCCTCGAAGTCCCGACCCGGAAGTCGCCCGACGGCGAGGGGACCGCGACGTGGGAGCACTGGGAGATGCGCGTCCACAAGCGGCTCATCGACATCGACGCCGACGAACGCGCGCTGCGGCAGCTCATGCGGATTCAGGTGCCTAACGACGTCTCCATCGAAATCGTCCTCGAGGACTGAGCACTCGCACCGCGAGTACGAAGGTCGAGGGACAGGGTCCCTCGGGACTGAGTGGGCATCGCCGTCGAGTACCTCCGACGCATCCGTGTCGAGGTCGCTTCTCCAGCCGTCCCGCGCCGAGCGACCGCTCTACACGAACCTTATGTCGCTCCGCGCACGAGTCCGGGTGTGAGCCGAAGCCCGACCGTCGAGACGCTCGTCGCCTTCCTCGTCGTGTTCGTCGTCCAGGCACTGCTTGGCGTCGTCGACTCCGCGCTCGCCCCGCTCGCCCTCGCCCTCCCACTGACCGTGCGGCCGTGGACGCTCGTGACGAGCGTTTACGCGCACGCCGGCATCGGGCACCTCGCCGCGAACGCCATCGCGCTCCTCGTCTTCGGGTTCGTCGTCGAGCGCGCCACCACCCGCGCTCGGTTCCACGCGTTCTTCGTCACCACCGGCGCGCTCGCCGGCGTCTCGCAGGTCCTGGCGAGCAGCGCGCTCGGCCGGCCCTTCGCCGTCCTCGGCGCGAGCGGCGCGATCATGGCGCTCCTCGGCTATCTCGTCACCGGCAACCGTCTCAGCCGTGGCATGCTCGCTCGATTCGACCCCGGACCGGCCGTCCGGTGGGGGTTCGCTCTCGTGCTCGCCGCCGGCGTCGTCCTGGCGACGGCCGGCCCCGGCGTCGCCCTCGTCGCCCACGGGACCGGGTTCGTGCTCGGTCTGGTCAGCGGGCGGCTCGGATTGTTGCGAAAGGGTGGGTGAGGGTGTAGGAGTCGAGGCGGTTGGTTTCTGGAACGGTCTGGTGCTGCTTGGAGAACCGAAGGCGTGACTGCCGGCCGACCAACAAACCTTGGGTGGGAAATCGAAAGGGGCCGACCGCTCCGGGAAGCCGGGCGACGCAAGCACCGCAGGGAGCCGAGGAGCGCAGCGAGCCCCGTGACCGGAGCGGGAGGGGGCTTTCGGACCGCAAGGTCCGCAGTTCCAGAGGGAGTAAGTAGCGCAAGTCGAACCCGTGAATCACGCTACTCTCCCCCACTCCGCCCCCGAAACGCAAGCTACAAATGCGACCGACGGGTTAGAATAGAGTGCGTACTGCGGGCTCGTAGATCAGTGGCAGATCGCTTCCTTCGCAAGGAAGAGGCCCTGGGTTCAAATCCCAGCGAGTCCACTGAGTTCTCTCGGCACAACGCGACGAGCGAAGCGAGGAGCCTGTGCCGAGAGACGAAGTGACGAAGTCGGGATTTGAACCCCTGGAAGTCGCACGCCCGGGAAGCGACCGGCGGGAGCGACCCGGAACGTCTTCCTCCGGGTTCAAATTCCGAAAGCCGCGTTCCGCGCGGCTTTCGGCCCTCGCGAACGCTTCGCGTTCGCTCAGTCCCAGCGAGTCCATCGGAGCGAGCGAGTTCTGCGAGCGAGACTAGACGAGCCGATTCGAACACCTGGTTACTGTGCCGAATCGCGCGTCTGAGCCGGGCGGTTGTCGGAAGCGAAGCTGACGCTGGTTGGCAGCATTCGAAAAAGCCAATGGGCACCCCTTGTGCCCGGTCCACTCCCCCAAGTGGCGTCCCGTCGACCGGACAGGGCTACCGCATACTACTACCGGAGAATATGTACCATCTTGATAGATAGTTACGTTTTATGGGTAACTAGTAAGTGAGTGGTCGATACGCACACGTAACCGTACTCTCCCACCTAGAAGGCGGTTTCCGTTCGATTTCAGGTGGGACGACGAATCCCGAGGGGACGGTCGCACGGAAGCGTCGTCCGCACCGCGTCAGAAGTCGGCTTGCGCCACCCACTCCCTGGCCGCGTACACGAACCAGGCCATCCAGATGGAGAACACGAGCAGCCACGCGCCGTACTGAACGACGGGGTCGGAGGTCCCGAAGTAGCTCGCACCGAGGATGGCGAGCGCCGCGATGAGCCCGGTGACGCCGGCCAGAGTGACGAGCCGCCACCGGGGCGAGACGGGGACCGCGCTCATCGTGGTTCGGATTCGGGGTTGGAGTACATTACTGTTGTGTGACCGGCTCGGGCGATCCACCCCGTCTCCATCATCGATTCTCAAGTGTGATACTTGGTAACAAACCTTTATGTATCTGGGTCGGATACGGAGCAGTGGAGGAATCCAGCGATGAGCGTAAACCCCCGTCGCGGTGCTGGAGCGCCTACCGAACTCCCTTCGGACCTCGCGTCCGAGCCCGAGTTCGACTGTAGCTATCTCTTCGACGATTCCGACGACCCGTCGGAGGTAACAGTGTATCTCGACGCGGCGGACGTAGACCTCATGACGAGCTGGATCACGGCGGACTGCGACACGGCGGTGCCGCTGGAGGACGCGCGGTAGGGCGTCGTCTCAACGCGTGGACGCCGACGCGTCCACGGTCTCGTCCTCGCGGTCGTCGACGATGGGGAGCGAAGTGAGCCGTGCAGCGGTGTGCGTGGCGATGCGATGGCTGCGCGTGGAGTGGTCGCGCGCGAGCCGGTAGGCTTCGGCGGTCCCGTCGCGGTCGGCGGCGGCGTGACACCGGACGGTGGTGCCGTCGGGGCCGACGTCGAGGACGAGGTACGCCTGCGGGAACGAGGAGAGCGCGGGAGCGACGAGGCCGCGGACGCCGCGGGCGTGAACGACGCCGGGCAGGTGGACGTGGCCGGAGACGTGGAGTGCGGCGTCGCGGCGCGCGAGCGCGTCGACGAGCGCGTCGGCGTTGCCGACGGGCGGATGCGGTTCCCAGCCGCCGTCGTCGAGGTGCGCGGCGAGTCCGGGAAGGTTGTGGTGGGAGACGACGATCGGAGCGGTGGCGTCCGCAAGCGTGTCGTCGAGCGCGCCGAGGTCGGTGGCGTCGCCGTCGCTGGTGTCGAGGCCGACGAGGTCGACGCCGCCGACGCGGCGGTGGGCCGGAAAGCCCTCGGACGCGAACGCGTCCGCGAACTGTTCGACGGGCCGCTCGGCGACGTCGTGGTTGCCGGGGACGGCGAGCGTGGGGAACGGTGCGTCGGCCAGTGCGTCCGCCATCCACGCGAGGTTCTTGGGTTCGCCGTTCCGAGAGAGGTCGCCGGAGACGACGAGCGCGTCGACGCCAGCCTCGGCGAGGTCGTCGAGCGCCGCGGTGACGCGCTCGCGGGTGCGGTGGTAGGCCTTCCAGCTCTCCTTCGCGTCGGGGTCGGCGACGTGCGGGTCGGAGACGACGGCGACGCGCGCGCGCTCGGCGGCGGTCGGCCGGTCGAGGTGTGCGAGCACCGCCCCGTCGGCGAGTGCGGCGTGCGTGGCGTGATCCGGCGGTTCGTCGGCGTCGTACACGAGTTCGTCGGCGGGGTCCTGGGCGGCCATGCTGTAACGGGTGAGACTCCCCACGGCCGCATAAGATTGTTGTAGAGCTAACTAAACGTGGTGAAGATGGTCCGCAAACCGGATGAGTCCGAAGTGATCAGTACCGTTCGTCGAACTGTAGCCAAACGATGGAATGGCTGCTGCCGTCAGCAAGCGCAGACGCAGCACTTCGACGGACAGTAGTCCCCGCAGTCGTCGAGGACGCAGTCGGGGTCGTTGAGGTCGTGACAGTCGCCGTCGTGGTAGGCCGCGGCGGTCGAGGACGTGAGTCCGAGGGCGGTACCTGCGGCCGCGGCGCGCTTCAGGATGGTGCGTCGCTCCATTCGTGAAATACCAGGATATAATTAAGGAGAAAAGAACTAAAACTTTCCTACTATACTGTTAGGATTCTTTTAGGACGACGGCGAATCCTCGCTGCTCCTCGCTACTCCCCGCTCTCGACTTCCTCGTCGTCCTCGACGACGCGGATGCCGCGGTTGTTGACGGCGTACGCGTCGAGGCCGACCTCGGAGAGGAACCCCTTGTACTCGCGCTCGCAGGCCTCGGCGTCCTTCTGCTTGTCGCTGGCGTGCGAGCAGAGTTCCGCGAGGTTCTCCGGCACGTCGTTCTGGTAGACGATCCAGTGGTTGACGAGGTCCGACATCCGGCGGATGGGGCTGGTGAAGTGGCCGTAGATCTCGAAGTTGAGCGCGTGGTGGCCGCCGAACGGGTCGCTCATGTACTTCGCGCGGGGCATCACCTTCATCACGGCGCGCTGTATCTTCGACAGTTGGCGGTCCGGGGCCTCCTCGAGGGTGGCGTTGACGGCCTTCCGGGGGTCGTCCCAGCCGGCTCCGGGGATGGAGACGCCGTCGAGTTCCTGTATCTCCTGGAGCGCCTCCGACCACTCGTCGGGCGTCGGCTGCGGGTGGACGCGGTACACCGCCTCGACGCCCCGGTTCCACATGAGTTCGTGCGTGACGGCCTTGTTCGCCTTCAGCATGCACTCCTCGATGATGGTGTGCGCGCGGTCCCGCCG
>CAZYYH010000171.1:0-4730 GCA_964651725.1 uncultured Halobacteriales archaeon
TCATCGGCGGGTTCGCGTACAAGACCGCGAGCGTGCCGTTCCACTTCTGGGCACCGGAGGCGTACGAGGGAGCGCCCGCGCCCATCTCGGCGTTCCTGTCGTCGGCGTCGAAGGCCGCCGGCTTCGTGGTGGCGTTCCGCGTGTTCGCCGTCGCCTTCCCCCTGGAGGAGCTCACCGCGGTCGGCGTGGACTGGCCGCTCGCGTTCGCCATCCTCGCCGTCGTCACGATGACGCTCGGCAACCTCGCCGCCGCCACCCAGGAGAACGTCAAGCGGATGCTGGCGTACTCCTCCATCGGCCACGCCGGCTACATGCTCATAGGGCTCGCGGCGCTCACCGGCAACAACCAGGAGCTCGTGCTCGGCGCGAGCATGATGCACATCCTCGTGTACGGCTTCATGAACACCGGAGCCTTCCTGTTCGTCGCGCTCGCCGAGCACTGGGAGGTCGGCCGGACGTTCGAGGACTACAACGGCCTCGCCTCCCAGGCCCCGGTCGCGTGCGCCGCGATGACCGTGTTCATGTTCAGCCTCGCCGGCCTGCCCGTGGGCGGCGGCTTCCTCTCGAAGTACTTCCTGTTCGCGGGCGCGGTCGGCGCGGGCTTCGCGTGGCTCGCCGCGGTCGCCGCCGCGAACAGCGCGCTGTCGCTGTACTACTACGCCCGCGTCGTGAAGGCGATGTGGATCGAGGACGGCAACGGCGACCTCGACGTGGACGGCCGCCCCGTCGGCCTCTACACCGCCGTCGTCGCGTCCGCCGTCGTGACGGTGCTCCTGCTCCCGGCGTTCCAGCCGGTCGCCGAGACCGCGGTCGAAGCGGCGACGGCGCTCCTCGGCTGAACTGACCCGGTTCCGTCTCGGACGAGTTCGGTTTCCTCGGGCGTTTCCTGCTCGTCGTGCCCGCTTCCCCGCGATCACGACGACCTCCGCCCCGGGCCGACGCGACGACGCCACCTTTTTCTTGTGAGACTGGGAATGGAGTCGTATGGTTTCCCGACTCGTGCTCGGGTGTGGCACGGTCGGGCACGCGGTGCTCGACTCGCTGACCGAGCGGGGGGACGACCTGCGGGTGCTCGACCCCGACGAGGAGCGGGTGGAGACGCTGCGGAACGAGAAGATCCCGGCGGAGCACGCGGACGTGACCGACCCGGTGGCGGTCGCGGGGACGCGCCGGCCGGACGTGGTGTTCGTGGCGGGTGACGACGCGGGGCAGAACCTGGCGGCGGTGCGGACGGCGACGGAGGCGTACCCGGACGCGTACCTGGTGGCGTACGCGGGCGAGAACGCGACGCGAGAGCAGCGGGAGTCGGTCGCCGAGCTGGCGGACCGGTCGGTGTCGGCGGGGGCGGCGATGCTGGCGTTCGTGGACGAGGTGGTGGCGGCGGGCGACCGGGATCGAGCGCGGCAGCTCCGGCGGGTGGTGGAGTCGGTGGACGGGACGCTCGGGGTGTTCACGCACGACAACCCGGACCCGGACGCCATCGCGTCGGCGGTGGCGCTGGTCCGGATCGCGGAGTCGATCGGGGTGAACGCGGAGGTGTGCTACTACGGGGAGATCACCCACCAGGAGAACCGGGCGTTCGTGAACCTACTGGAGTTCGACCTGCGGCGGCTGGAGCCGGGCGAGGAGCCCGACTACGCGGGCGTGGCGCTGGTGGACCACTCCCGGCCGGGGGTGAACGACCAGCTACCGCCGGACACGGCCGTCGACGTGGTGATCGACCATCATCCGCCGAAGGTGCCGGTAGAGGCGCGGTTCGTGGACCTCCGCGAGGACGCGGGCGCGACGAGCACGCTGCTCGCGGACTACCTGCCGTGGTTCGACGTGGACGTGTCGGACGCCGTCGCGACGGGCCTGCTCTACGGCATCCGCGTGGACACGAAGGATTTCTCGCGGGAGATCTCCGAGGCGGATTTCGAGGCGGCGGCACAGCTCCTGCCGGACGCGGACACGAGCGTGCTGTCGCGGGTGGAGAGCCCGAGCATGAGCGCGGACACGCTGGACACGATAGCGCGAGCGATCAGGAACCGGCAGATGCGGGGGTCGGTGCTGTCGTCGTGCGTGGGTGCGCTCGCGGACCGCGACGCGCTCGCGCAGTCGGCGGACCGGCTGCTGACGCTGGAGGGCGTGTCGGTGACGCTCGTCTACGGCTTCAACGACGGCACGGTGTACCTGTCGGCCCGGGCGCGGGGCAACGACGTCGATCTCGGATCGGCGCTCCGGGAGGCGTTCGACGGGATGGGGAGCGCGGGCGGCCACGCGGACATGGCGGGCGCGCAGATCCCGCTCGGGCTCTTCGGCGAGATGGAGCGGGAGGCGGAGACGGAGCTGACGGGAATGGTGCAGAACGTGGTGTCGAACCGGTTCTTCGAGACGATGCGGGAGCCGCCGGAGACGGTCGAGGAGTAGGTTTTTCCTCCCCGACCGCCTCGGGTGGAGTGATGAACGACGCGCTCGACCCGAGCGGTTCGAAGCCACGCGTCAGGGATTACATGACGCGGGACGTGGCGACGGTGTCGCCGGACGCGACGGTGCGGGAAGTCGCGCGGCGCATCGCGGAGAGCGACGGCCACAACGGCTTCCCGGTGTGCGACGGCCGGCGCGTCGAGGGGTTCGTGAGCGCGCGCGACCTGGTGCTCGCGGACGATGCCGAGCCGATATTCAAGGTGATGAGCGACGACCTCATCGTCGCCCACCCGCAGATGAAGCTGACGGACGCGGCCCGGGTCATCCTGCGGTCGGGCATCCAGAAGCTGCCGGTAGTGGACGACGCGGGCAACCTCGTCGGCATCATCTCGAACGCGGACGTCATCCGGTCGCAGATCGAGCGCGCGACGCCGGAGAAGGTGGGGAAGCTAATGAGAACCCTGGAGAGCATCCACGACATCGACGTGCGCCAGGAACGCCGCCAGGTCCGGCTCGCCGACCTCGTGCCGACGCAGAGCAAGGTGTACGCGGACGAACTCGAGGGCCGGTCGTACGAACTCGAACGCGGGCTCGCGGAGCCGCTGGTCGTCATCGACAACGCGGGGCAGCTGCTGCTCGCGGACGGCCATCACCGCGTGCTCGCGGCGGAGCGCCTCGACATGCCGGAGATGGAGGCGTACGTCATCGTCATCGACGAGCGCGCGGACCTCGGGATGGCGAAGACCGCGCAGAAGGAGGGGCTGTCCTCCATTGAGGACATCGACGTGGAGGACTACGCGCGCCACCCGCTCGTGGAGACCGTCGAGCGGTTCCAGTAGGCGAAGGCGGCCCGGCGTCGCGCCGAGATGTATCAGAACGTGAACAGAAGCGGCGTTCCGGAAACCGTTATCTGGTGAGGTGTCCTGGCTCGACACGTGCAACCTCCAGACGCCACCGTCGCCACGGCGCGACGGCAGGAAGCCGACGCGGACCGGGAGACCACTATCTCGGTTCGCGGCCTGACGAAGCGGTACGGCTCGGGCGACGACGCGGTGCTCGCAGTGGACGACGTGAGCTTCGACGTGGCGCAGGGCACGGTCGTCGGCCTGCTCGGGCCGAACGGCGCGGGGAAGACGACGCTCATCAAGTCGGCGCTCGGCCTGGTGCTCCCGACGGAGGGCGAGGTGACGGTCGCGGGCGTGGACGTGTACGACCGGCCGCGCCGCGCGTACGAGCACGTCGGCGCGATGCTCGAAGGGGCGCGCAACGTCTACTGGCGGCTCACGGTGCGCGAGAACCTGTCGTTTTTCGCCAGCCTCGGCGGCGTCGACCCGGCGGACGCCCGGGAGCGCCACGACCGGCTCCTCGACCAGCTCGGCCTGACGGAGAAGGCCGACGAGACCGTCAACGACCTCTCGCGCGGCCAGAAGCAGAAGGTGTCGCTGGCGTGTACGCTCGCCAGGGGGACGGACGTGGTGTTCTTGGACGAGCCGACGCTCGGACTCGACGTGGAGAGCACGGTCGAACTCCGGACGGAGCTGCGCCGGCTCGCCGCCGAGGACGACGTGACCATCGTGCTGTCGAGCCACGACATGGACGTGGTGCAGGCGGTCTGCGACCGCGTGCTCATCGTGAGCGACGGCGAGGTGGTGGCGGACGACACCGTCGAGAACCTCATCGACGTGTTCCGGACGCGTGCCTACCGCGTCACCGTCCGCGGCGCGGTTCCCGGGCGGGTGCGGGACGATCTCGACGCGCTCTTCGGCGCGGAGTCGTGGGACGAAGCGGGCGACGCGACGAGCTTCGAGGTCACGCTGTCCTCGGGCGAGGCGTTTTTCGACCTCGTGGACCGACTCCGCGACGAGAGCCTCGTCCCGGACGACGTGGCGTCCATCGACCCCGACCTCGAGGACGTGTTCCTCGAAGTGACCGACCGCGCACGGAGGCGGCGATGAGTCGGCCCGGCCTGCTGTTCCGCGCCGTGCTGAAGAAGAAGGTGTTGCTGCTCGTGCGCTACCCCGTCAACACCCTCTCGCAGTTCGGCACCATCTACCTCTTCTTCCTCGTCATCTTCCTCGGCGGGCAGGCGGTCGCGGGCGCGGCGCTCGCCGACTCGCTCGCCGGCATCATCGTCGGCTTCTTCCTCTGGACCGTCGCTATCGTCTCGTACTCGTCGCTGTCGTGGAACGTGACCCGCGAGGCCCAGTGGGGCACGCTCGAACAGCTGTTCATGTCGCCGTACGGCTTCGGCCGCGTCATCGCCACGAAAGTCGTCGTCAACGTGCTGGAGGCGTTCGTCTGGGGCGCGGTCATCCTCGCGCTGA
>CAZYYH010000172.1:0-4720 GCA_964651725.1 uncultured Halobacteriales archaeon
GGAGATCGAGGTCACCGCCGACAACCTCGTCGGCCGCACCATCGCGGAGATCGACGACTCCATCCCGAACGGCGCGATCATCGCGCTCGTCGGCCGCGACGGCAACAGCGCGGTGCCCGATCCCGAGTTCACCCTCCAGTACGGCGACCACCTCACGTTCCTCGGCCGCAAGGACGCCGTCCGCGACGCCATCGAGATGTGCCACCCGCACGACTGACGGGTCACGGGTGACAGTGCTACGCCTCCGGCGGTTCGTCGCCGACGGGTAGCCCGCGCTCCACCGCTTCCTCGTGCGTGATGCCGGCCTCGGCCACGACGGCGTCGGCGACGTAGATCGGGCAGTCGGCGCGCCCGGCGAGCGCGATGGCCTGGCCCAGCACCGTCGTCACGACCACGTACCTGTCCGCAGCGGACGGCGCGACCACCGCGACGTCGTTCCGGCGTCGTCCGCCCCGACCGCCGTCCCGACCACCGTCGCTTCCCGCCCCATGCGCTCCGTACGCGCCTCGACCCACATGCATGAATCGTCTCGCCGACCGAATCGACCTCGTCAGGTCGGAAACGGCGTCGGGAGAACCCGCTCCGAACGTGAGTCGGCCCGAAACGATTTTGCCTCCCGATGTTGACTCGCGAACGAGTGAGCCTCCGCCTCCTCCACTACGCCGACGTCGAGACTGCCTACGACGACGCCGAGCGCATCGGCCGACTCGCCGGTCTCGTCGACCAGTTGCGCGACGGGGAGACGGTCGTCTGCGGGGCCGGGGACGACACCGGCCCCGGCGTGCTCTCGGTCGTGACGCGGGGACGGCAGGCACTCGACTTCTTCCACGCAATCGAACCCGACGTGGAGACGTTCGGCAACCACGACTTCGACCACGGCCTCGACGCCCTCCTGGCGGCCGTCGCCGACTCGCCGCAGACGTGGGTGTGTGCGAACGCCTTCCGCGACGGCGAGCGGTTCGCGGCGGCCGAGGGCGCGGAGCCGTGGACCGTCGTCGAGGCCGGCGATAGCCGGGTCGGCGTCGTCGGCGTCGCCCATCCCGAGACCGCCGAGATAAATCCGAACGCGGCCGACGTCCGGTTCACCGACCCGATTCCGGCGGTCGAGACGGGCGTGGACGCGCTTCGGGACAGGGACGCGGGCCAGGTCGTCGTGGTCTCCCATCTCGGCGACGACACCGAACTCGCTCGGACGGTAGACGTGGACGTCGTGCTCGGCGGACACGACCACGAGACGCTGGTCGAGCGCGTCGACGGAACGCTCGTCTGCCGGCCGGGCGGAACCGGTCGGTATCTCCTCGAAGTCTCGTTCGCCGGCGACCGACCGACGGCGACGCACCACGCAGTCGCGGACGGCCCGATCGACGCGGACGTGGCAGCCGCGCTCCGCGACCGGGCGGACGCCGCGGGACTCACGGCGGTCGTGGGCACCGCCGAGGAGCCGGTCGTCTGCGACCTGATGGCGTGTAAGCGCGGCGAGAGCAGGCTCGGCAACCTGATCACGGACGCGTACCGGTGGCGGACCGGCGCGGACGTGGGCCTGAACTCGGGCGGAGGTTTCCGCCGACGGCCGCCGCTCGCGGGCGAGGTGACGGTCTCCGACCTCGTGGCCGTCACGCCGTACGACGCCGACCTCGTCACCCTGGCGGTCGATGGAGAGGTCCTGACGGCGACGTTCCGACGGCTGACACTCGCGGACGCTCCGGACGCCCTCCCGCGCTGGCACTTCGGTCACGTCAGCGGGGCGGAACTCGTCTGGGACGACGCGGCCGACGAACTCCGGTCGACGCGCGTACACGGCGACCCGGTGGACCCGCATGCGACGTACGGGATAGCGACCAGCGAGTTCTTCGCGGCGCACGACCACCTGTTCCCGGCGTTCGGACCGGACGACGTCGTCGAGCGCCACGGGCCCCAGTACGAAGCCGTCGTCGCGTACGTGCGGGAAACCGGTCTCGACCCCGAACTCGACGGGCGGATCCGCCGACCGACGCTCGACGACGACGCCGTCCCGGAGCGCGACTGGCCGCACAGCCCCTGACGGTACGGACCGGGACCGTCCGGCCGGGAGCCGTCGGGAAGAGACACCGTTTTCACACTCGCCCCGGTGGGTCGGCCATGGCCCTCCCGCCCTCCCTCCGCCGGCTGTGGACGCTCGTCCGCCGGCCCGGCGAGTTCTTCGAGTACCACCCGCCCGCGGCGTCGCTCGGCGGCCCGGCCGCGGTCGTGTTCGTGGTCGCGTGCGCGACCACCCTCGGCGTCGCCGCCATCGGCTGGTGGTTCTCGTCGAGCATCCACGCCACGGAGACCGTCACGACGATGGAACCGTGGTCGAACGCGACCTGCGAGTCGTTCGCGGCGATGAACGAGTCCACGAACCACTCCTCGATTCCGGAGCCCTGCACCATCTACGAGCCGCGGACGAAGCAGGTCGACGTCGGCGCGACGGTCTGGGACGCGTTCGCCGGCCGGCTGCCGTGGGTCTTCGTCGGCGTGTTCGCCGGCTGGCTGATCGTAGCCGCCGTGCTCCACGCGCTCTCCGCGCTGTACGACGCCGAGGGGTCGTTCGCCGGCACGCTCGCCGTCGTCGGGTGGGCGACGCTGCTCGACCTCGTGCGCGTCGCCGTCGTCGTCGCGGGCGCGTACGTCCTGCTCCGCGGCGTGTCGTTCACCGGCGACCCGGAGGCGATGGTCCGCCAGCTCCGGCAGGTGACCGACGGCGCGGGCGGACACGCGAACCTCGTCGGCGTCGGCGTCGTCGCCTGGCAGGCGTACATCTGGACGCACGGCCTGCGGTACGCCCGCGACCTCCGACGGGGCGAAGCCGCGGTCGTCGCCGGCGTGGTCGGGTTCGTCGCCATCCTGTTCGCGCTCGCGGGGTGACGGTACGCTTCTACGATGGGACGGCAGTACCAGTACAGTGGAACGAGTGCCGACGCGAACACCGAGAACGGGACCGACCTCGTACAGCTCGACGGGACGGTCACGCGGGCACAGACGGAGGAAATCGACCGCGTCCGGCGGAACGCGGCTATCCGAGCCGGTCGCCCCGGCCGCGACGCCACCGACCCGGTGCTGACGCCCGACGCGCTCGAAGCACTGGCGGCGGGCCTCGCCGACGTGCAGGCAGGCCGGACCACGCCGCTCGCGGACGCGAAGGAGGAACTCGGACTCGCGGACGGCGAGTGAGCGGTTCGCTACCTCAGGTTTAGATACGATGGCGAACCAACCGGCCTATGGTCGCCCGAGTGGAGGTCTCGGAGTCCGCCCTCGATGCGTTACGCGATCTCGATGGAGAGTCGCGCGACCGAATCGTCGGCAAAGTAGAGGACGCAGCCGAGTATCCGGACCACTATCTGGACTCGCTCGCCGACGTTCCCGGATACAAGCTCCCCGTCGGTGACTTCCGCGTCGTCGTGGACTGGGACGGAGGCGACGACACGCTCTACGTGGTCGCCGTCCTCGAACGCAAGCACGACTACCGCGAACTATCGTCGATTCGAGAGGTCTGGGGAGCGTGGCGGGAGTGACGAGAACCAGGTCAGGATCGTCTGCCCTACTCCCGCTCGAACGTGATTGCCGCGCCCTGCCCGAAGCCGACGCAGAGGGTCGCCAGGCCCTTCTCGGCGTCGCGCTTCTCCATCTCGTTGACGAGCGTGACGGGCAGGCGCGCGCCGGACGCGCCGAGGGGGTGGCCGAGGGCTATCGCGCCGCCGTTGACGTTGAACTTCTCGTCCGGCACCCCGAGTTCGCGCTGGCAGTAGAGCGTCTGGGACGCGAACGCCTCGTTCAACTCGACGAGGTCGAACTCGTCGATGGACTCGCCGGTGCGCTCCAGCAGGCCGCGGGTGGCCGGGACGGGGCCGATGCCCATCACGGTCGGATCGACGCCCGCGACGTTGTTGTCGCCGACGTACGCCATAATCTCGAGGCCGTGCTCCTCGGCGAACGCCTCCGAGGTGACGAGCAGGCCGGCCGCGCCGTCGCTGATCTGCGAGGCGTTCCCGGGCGTCACGGTGCCGTCGGCCTTGAACACCGTCGGCAGCTGACTCATCGTCTCCAGATCGGTGTCGCGGCGGATTCCCTCGTCCTCCTCGATCAAGCCCGCCTCCGTCTCCACGGGGACGATCTCGTCGTCGAACCGACCGGAGTCCGTCGCTTCGGCGGCGCGCCGCTGGCTCCGTAGCCCGTACTCGTCCTGGGCCTCGCGGGAGATGTCGTACTCCTCGGCGACCTTCTCCGCGGTCATCCCCATCGAGAGTTCGCCGACGTTGTAGCGGTCGGCGAGCCGGGGGTGGAGGTCCTGCATCGTCCCGCCCATCGGCACGCGGCTCATGTTCTCGACGCCGCCCGCGACGATGCACTCGCGCTGCCCGGCGCGGATGGCGTCGCTCGCCGAGATGACCGCCTGCATCGACGACGCACACCACCGGTTGATGGTCGTGCCCGGCACGCCCTCGCCGAGGTCGGAGAGCAGGCAGATGACGCGCGCCAGGTTGTTGTCCTGCTCGTCGCGCTGCTGGGCGCAGCCCCACATCAGATCGTCCACGTCCGCGGCGTCGAGACCCGTCTCGCGGAGGATGGCGTTCACGAGCGGGATGGAGAGGTCCTCGCTCCGCACGTCCGCGAACGCGCCGTCCTCCTTGCCCTGTGGCGTCCGGACCGCCTTCGCCACGACGGGCGTGGTGTCGCTTGCCATGCGAGAGCGTAGTCGCGCGAC
>CAZYYH010000173.1:0-4720 GCA_964651725.1 uncultured Halobacteriales archaeon
CCGAGGAGGTCGGCGAGGATTCGGTGGCGGCCGTCGACACCGCACTCGACGCGCTCGGGGGCGTGGACCGGGTGTACGTGAGCGTGGATCTGGACGTGCTCGACGCGGCGGAAGCGCCGGGCGTGAGCGCGCCGACGCCGGGTGGCATCACGGCGCGGGAACTCTACCGGATGCTCCGGCTGGCTGCGTCGGACGACCGCGTCGCGGGCTTCGAGGTGGTGGAGTGCGCGCCGCGGCTGGACGAGGGCGACCGCACGGCCCGGGCCGGAGCCAGGGCCACCGCGCACTTCCTCGCGGGCTACGGGGTGAGCCGACGTGACTGACGCCGTGATCTACGACGCGGCCGAGGTCGCGCCGGTGACCGACGACGGCCTCGGTCGCCTGGAGAACGGGGCCGTCGCCGTCGAGGACGGCCGGATCGCGGCCGTCGGCTCCACGGAGGCGGTGACGCGAGAGCATCCACCGGAGAACGCGGCGACGGCCATCGATGCCTCCGGGCAGGCCATCATCCCGGGGTTCGTGGACCCGCACACGCACGCGCTGTTCGCGGGGGACCGCTCCGACGAGTTCGCGGCGAAGCTCCGGGGGAAGACCTACCAGGAGATACTCGCCGAGGGGGGCGGCATCCTCCGGACGGTACGTGCGGTGCGAGAGGCCAGCGACGAGACCCTCCTGTCAAACCTGCTCGGCCACCTCGACACGATGCTCGCGCACGGCTCCACCACGGTCGAGGTGAAGTCGGGCTACGGGCTGGACCGCGAGACTGAACTCCGGATGCTGGACGTGATCGCGCGGGCGGACGACGAGCACCCCGTCGACGTAGTGGCGACGTTCATGGGCGCGCACGCCGTCCTGGAGGGGACGGACGCGGACGACTACACCGACGAGGTGATAGCGGAGCAGCTTCCCGCAGTCGCCGACCAGGGCGTCGCGGAGTTCTGCGACGTGTTCTGCGAGGAGGACGTGTTCTCCGTCGAGCAGTCCCGGCGGGTGCTGGCGGCCGGGAAGGAGCACGGTCTCGCGCCGAAGGTCCACGCCGAGGAGTTCGTGCGCCTCGGCGGCTCACAACTCGCCGCCGATGTGAGTGCGGCGTCGGCCGACCACCTGCTTCACGCGACCGACGAGGACGTGCGGGCGCTGACCGAGGCCGGAGTCGTACCCGTGCTCCTCCCGGGGACCGCGTTCTCGCTCGGTGCCGACTACGCCGACGCGCGGGCGTTCCTCGACGCGGGCGCACCGGTCGCGCTCGCCACGGACTTCAATCCGAACTGCTACTCGCAGAGCATGGGGTTCGCCGTCGCGCTCGGCTGCACCGGCATGGGCATGACGCCCGCGGAGAGCCTGACGGCGGCGACGCGGAACGCCGCGCTCGCGCTCGACCGCCCCGGCCTGGGCACCCTAGAGCCGGGCGCGCCCGCCGACCTCGCGGTGCTCGACGCGCCCTCGCACGTCCACGTTCCGTACAACTTCGGCGTGAACGCCGTCGACACCGTGCTGAAGGGTGGCGAGATCGTCGCGGAGTCCGGGAGGGTCGTCCGTGACTGAGAAGGACTTTACCCCGGCCGCGAGCACCGGGATGCATGCGCCGCCGCCACCTCCTCCACGCCGCCGGCACCGCCGGGGTCGCCGCACTCGCCGGCTGCTCGGTCCCCGGCCGGACGACGGAGCTCCACTCGCCCGAGCGCACCGACGACGAACGGAGCGTCTACTGGACGTTCCGCGCCGACGGCGAGCGTCTGTCGAACGTCGGCATCGAGTACGCCGAGCCGTACGAGAGCGGGCTCGTCCCCGTCGAGTTCAACACTTGGCACCGGGAGGGAACCCACCTCGACGGCTTCCGAATCGAGTTCGAGTTCGGGCGGCGCGCGGGGAAAGTGCCGCCCGACGTCTACCTCTCCACGTTCGACAGCAGCCCCGACCCCACCATCGACTTCACGAACGACGCCGACACGGGAACGACGACGCTCGACGTGCCGGACCTCGGCTGGGTCGGCGTCGGCTCCATCCACCTCGACTTCCTCGTGCGTCCGCGCGGCTGGCTGCCGGCGGAGTTAGGCGTCCGCATCCGCGAGCGACTGTCGGAGGACGGTGCGCTCGGCGGGAAGTACGTCACCGTCGTGGACGACCGGATGGCGCTCGACGTGGAGCCGTGACGGAGGTGGTCGGATGACGGTCGAACTCGACGGCGAGAGCCTCACCGTCGAGGACGTGGTCGCGGTCGCGCGCGACGACGCGCCCGTGGCCGTGCCCGAGAGTGCCCGCGAGCGAGTCCGCGCGTCGCGCGAGCGCGTCGCGGACGTGGTGGAGAGCGGCGAGGCGGTCTACGGCGTCAACACCGGCTTCGGCGAGCTGGTGGACGAGCGCATCCCCCGGGAGCGGGTCGAAGACCTCCAGCGCAACCTCGTGCGGAGCCACGCCGCGGGTGCGGGCCGCGAACTCACCGTCGAGGAGGTGCGCGCGCTGATGGTGACGCGGGTGAACGCGCTCGTGAAGGGCTACTCCGGCATCCGGGAGGCCGTCGTGGACCAGCTCGTCGCGATGCTGAACGAGGGCGTCCACCCGGTCGTGAAGTCGCGCGGCAGCCTCGGCGCGAGCGGCGACCTCGCGCCCCTCGCGCACGTCGCGCTCGTGCTGATCGGGGAAGGGGAGGCGCGCGTCGAGCCTCGCTCGATGGAACGAGCGAGCGGTGAGGAGCGAAGCGACGAGCCGCGAGCAGACGTGGACGGCGAGCGCCTTCCCGGCGACGAGGCCCTGGCCGCCGCGGATCTCGACCCCGTGACGCTCCGTGCGAAGGAAGGGCTCGCGCTCATCAACGGCACGCAGCTCACCGTCGGCGTCGGCGCGCTCGTCGTCCACGACGCCGAGCGGGCGGTGCGCGCCGCCGCCGCGGCGGGCGCGCTCACGACCGAGGTGACGATGAGCACGACCGCGAACTGCGACCCCGCCATCCAGGCGGTGCGGCCGCATACCGGCCAGGCCGCGAGCGCGCGGAACGTGAAGCGCCTCACCGCCGACTCCGAGATCGTGGAGTCCCACCGCAACTGCGACCGCGTGCAGGACGCCTACTCCATCCGGTGTCTCCCGCAGGTTCACGGTGCGGTCCGGGACGCCGTCGCCCACCTTCGGGAGGCGGTCGAGGTCGAACTCAACAGCGCCACCGACAACCCCCTCGTGTTCCCCGCGGGCGACGTGGACGCGCGCGCGAGCGGCACCGACGAGGCGGCCGTGCTCTCCGGCGGAAACTTCCACGGCGAGCCGCTCGCGCTCCGCCTCGACTACCTCGTGAGCGCGCTCACCGAGCTCGCCGCAATCGGCGAGCGCCGCGTCGACAGGATGCTCAACCCGAACGTGCAGGAGCCACACCTCCCGCCGTTCCTCGCCGGCGAGCCAGGCCTCGAATCCGGTCTGATGATCGTGCAGTACACCGCCGCCGCGCTCGTGAACGAGTGCCGGGCGCTCGGCCGACCGTCGACGGACAACACGCCGGTCTCCGGCAACCAGGAGGACCACGTCTCCATGAGCGCGCAGTCGGCGTTCGGCGCGGAGACCGCCGTCGAGAACGCGCTGACCGTCGCCGGAATCGAGTTGGTGTGCGCGGCGGAGGCGCTGGAGTACGTCGAGGATGGTCTGGAGCCTGGCGTCGGCACGGGTGCCGCCTACGACGCCGTGCGGGAGGTCGTGCCGCCGCTCGACGGCGACCGGCCGTTACACGACGATATCGAGCGCGCGAGGGCGCTGGTCGCTGGCGGGTTGCTGGAGGAGCGGGTCGATGGGGCACTGGACGGCGAACTGGAGTAGCGATCGAGATACGTCACCTCCACAGTCGCATCGAGCACCGTGGCCCGCGACGGCGGCACTGATGAACCTCTTGAGGATTACAGTCTGTTACGATTAGTTACAAAATATTACACTTATTACGGGTGCGCGCTCGGCCGGACGAGACGCGCCTGCCAGCGCCAGCGGCGACCTGCAGCGAGATCCACGCACCTGGAACGCGGGAACGACCGGAAAACTACGATCCTGTGTCGATCAGTTTCCGGCTGCCCTCTAGAACGGATTCAAGTGGTCACTGCCCGAACCACGTGTGCCTCCCCGCGGACAACCACCGACAGAACTAAGTGGGCACGTAAAGCAGCCTTTACTGTAAAGCTAGCTTTACGGAACGCTCGCTTTACGTCCCAACCATGTCAACGACACAGCCCGTCCAGACCGGACGCCGGTACAGACGCCTCATGTTAGGGATTCTCGCCGTGGGCATCGTCAGCCTGCTCGTGGGGATACGGATCGACCAGTACCTCGCCGGCCTCGTCATGTACGCCGCCGCCATCGTAGTCGGTTTCGCGATGCTCCTCTACGTGCGATCTCACAGCTCGATGTCCATTCAGGACGAGCGGGAGGCCGAACTCGAACGCCGCGCGAGCCACGTAACGTTCCAGCTGTTCGGCTACGTCGGCCTGTTCGTGTTCGTCGCGCTCTTCCTGCTCGACGCCGCCGGGCAGTATCCGCTGGGCGCGACGGCGGAGACGCTCCTGTACGCGTACGCCGCGATCTCGCTCTCGTGGGGGGCCGTCTACCTCTGGCTCCGGTACCGGCCATGAACAACGACCTCCGGGAGCGCCGGGAGGCCGAGGGTCGCAGCCAGGCCGACCTCGCCGCCGCCGTCGGCGTCACCCGCCAGACCATCAACGCCATCGAGCGCGAGCGCTACGACCCGTCGCTC
>CAZYYH010000174.1:0-4686 GCA_964651725.1 uncultured Halobacteriales archaeon
CGACCGGCAGCGAGCAGTCCCGCCGCACCCACTCGACGTGGCGGTCGAGGTCGGCGGACACCCGGACGTTCCGCTCGACCTGCTCGCGCGAGACCTGCTCGCCGACGGCGTCGAACTGCTCGGTCGTCCGCAGGCTCTCCGTCACCGCGCCCGGAACGCAGTTCGTGCGCCACTGGTCGTACGCGCCGTCGAGCGCCGACTCCTCGTCGTCGGCCCACGACAGCTGCGCCTTGAGGTACACCGGCTTGTCCGGCGCGCGCTCCTTGAACGCCCGCACCCGGCGCTCCACCCCCTCGTGATCGGGCGTGGCGATGGTGATCATCCCGTCCGCCCACTCCGCGAGCCACCGCGCGGTCGGCTCCGAGAGCGCCGCGCCGACGATCGGCGGGTTCGACTCCGGCCGCGTGTAGAGCGTGGCCTCCTCGACGGTGACGTGGCCGTGATGGGTCACGGTCTCGCCGTTCCAGAGCCGCCGGATCACGTCCGCGCACTCCCTGAGGCGGGCGTTCCGGTCCTCCTTCACCGGCCAGTGCTCGCCCGTGACGTGCTCGTTGAGGAGTTCGCCGCTCCCGACCGACAGCCAGAACCGCTCCGGGTACATCGCGCGGAGCGTCGCCGCGGCCTGCGCGACGACCGCCGGATGGTAGCGGTAGCCGGGCGCGTTCACCGTGCCGAAGGAGAGCGACGTCGCCTCCATCGCCGCCCCGAGCCAGGACCAGACGAACCCTGCCTCGCCCTGGCGCTCGCTCCACGGCTGGAAGTGGTCGGACGCGAGTACGTCCGTGAAGCCCGCTTCCTCCGCCGCCTGCGCGTACGTCAGGAGGTCTCCCGGCGCGAACTGCTCGTGCGAAGCGTGGTATCCGATGTCCGTCATTGTGGACTCCCTCCCCGGGAGGTGTGCCGTCCCTCTCCCCGGGCGTCGTGATGGTCTCTCCTTCGACCGCGTCGCCAATAAGCGGTTCCCGAACTGCGGCCGTAATCATGGCTAATGGTGACTGAATAGGCTTGAAAGCCCCCGCGTTCTCGGCTCGGGGGCCTCGCTGCGCTCCTCGGTCGCTACGCTCCCTGCGGTGCTTGCGTCGTCCGCCGTCGCCGAGAACGAGGCCCCTTTCGTTCCCGCCCGTGTCGGATGGCCAGCCGGCCGAAATCAGGGGACTACAATCGCTCCTCGATACGTCCGGCGGCCTTCAGCGCGAGCGCGGCGATCGTCAAGGTCGGGTTCATCGCGCCCCCGGTCGGGAAGACGCTGGAGGAGGCGACGGTCAGGTTCGAGAGGTCGTGGGCGCGGAGGTCCGGGCCGACGACGCTCTCCGCGGGATCGTCGCCCATCCGCGTCGTGCCCATGTGGTGGAACGCGGGACCGGTGTCCTCGGGACCGACCGTCCACTCGATCTCGGCTCCCAGCTCCGCCAGGATCTCCCGCTGTATCTCGTTCGCGCGCTCGACGGTGCGCCGGGTGTGGTCGTCCAGGCTCCACACCACGTCCGGCACGGGGTTGCCGTGGTCGTCGGTGCGCTCGGGGTGGAGGCGCACGCGGTTCTCCTCTCGGGGGAGCTGCTCCACGAGCGCGCCGACGGCGACGTGGTTCCCGTACCGCTCGCGGACGGTGTCGAGGAGGTCGTCGCCGAACTCGTCGCCGGAGAGCGCGATCTCGACGGGCGACGGCCCGGCGTAGTTCAGGAACTCCAGCTTGATGGCCCCGCGCTCCGGGCCGGGCCGGTCGTAGAACTGGTGGGACTCGGTGGTGACGAAGCCGACGTGGTTCTGGCGGGTCGGCTCGTCGAGCGTGCCGCCGACGCCCGCGAACAGGTGGTCCATGAAGTACCGACCGACGAGACCCGACGAGTTGGCGAGACCGTCCGGGAACTGGCTGCTCTCCGACAGCAGGAGCAGGCGCGGCGTCTCCACGCCACCCGCGGCGAGCACGAACTCGCGGGCCTCCTGGCGATGGGTCCGACCGTCCGGCGTGGCGTAGACGGCGGCCGTCACACGCTCCCCGGCGTCGTCGTGGTCGAGGCGCTGGACGGGCGCGCGGTCGATGACCCTGGCTCCGGCGGCCTCCGCGCGCTCGACGTGCCGGGTGGCGTCGTACTTCGCGCCCGACGGACAGACCGGCTTGCAGGTGCCGTAGCCGACGCACGCGCCCTCGCCGTCGTACGGCTCGGAGTTGCGCGCGTTCGGCACCGAGTGCGTGGCGATACCCAGGCGTTCGCAGGCGTCCGCGAACAGCGAGTCCGAGTACGAGGGCGGGAACGCCGGCATCGGGTGCGGCTCCTCCCGGGGCGGCGCGAACGGGTTGTCCGACGCTCCCGCCACCCCGAGTTCGCGCTCCGCCGCGGCGTAGAAGGGGCGGAGGTCGTCGTAGTCGACGGGCCAGTCCGCGCCTACCCCCACCTCGGAGCGCAGCCGGAAGTCCTGCTCGTGGAGTCGCATCACCATGCCCTGCCAGTGGAGCGTCGAGCCGCCGACGCCCTTGACGCGCGCCGCGTTGAGCGGGTAGTGGCGCTCGCCCGTCGACTCGTAGGCGTCGCGGTCGCCGCCCATCGCCCAGACGGACTCCGGCGGGTGCGCGGGGCGAACGTCGCGCTCCATCCGGCGGAGTCGGTCGCCGTCGTCGAATCGCGGCCCGGCGTCCAGCACCACCACGTCGTGGCCGGCGTCTGCGAGGCGCGCGGCGACGATGCCGCCCGCCGGGCCCGCGCCGACGACGCAGGCGTCCACCGGGTCGCTCGGCGTGCGGTCGGTCATCGCTCCGGCCCCCGCCGGTAGGAGTCGGTGCCGCCGGGGTGGCCCTGCGGGTTCTCGATTCCGGCGAGCCGGCCGCCAGTCGGCGTGGTGTAGAGCGCGAACAGGAGTTCGTTGACGAGGTAGTAGCGGACGCGCTGGCGGTCGTCGCCCGCCGGGTCCGGGTCTGCGGCGTCGACGCCCATCTGGTCGAGGAGCGTGCGCCGCGTCTCGGCGTCGAGGTCGACGAACCGGTCGTCGAACCACTCCCGGCCGCGCTCGTCGAGGGCTCCGACGGCGTCGGCGACGCCCCGGGCGTACTCGGGACGGTCGCGGACGCGCGCGAGGCTGTACTCGCGCACGAACGACTCGACGCCCTCGACCGCGGAGGGGTAGACGGTCTCGGCGACGGCGACGAGCGTCGCTACGTCGTGCTCCCCGACGGGGTCACCGTCGAGCAGGCCGGAGCCGAGCGCGCCCGCGCCGGCCGCGACGCCCGCCGCGCCGAGCGCCGCCACCACGTCGCGCCGCGTGAGTTCCATCGGTCGGCGGGGAGAAGGCCGGCTCGAAGTTATGGATTGTCATCGCGCGCGGCCGACGGGCCGTGTCACGGCGGGTCGGCCCCGGACGAGTCGGCGTCGCCGCCGGTCGGCTGCGACGAGTCGGCGTCCGGGCCGCCCGGCGACAGCACCGACCGGGCGTGGTCGAGGGGCGTCAGGGGGAGCGGCTCCAGCTCCACCGCCGCCAGCGCGCGCCGGTGCTCCACGATGGATCGCTCGATCCGCCGCGCGAGGGCGTCTATCTCCGCGTCGAGGTCGCGGTCCGCCGGTCGCCGAGGCTCGCCGTCGCCGGGGGTGGACATGCGTTCGAACCCGCACGCGTCCACCCTAAACGATTCGGTCGAGCCGCCACCCCCACGGCGTCCCCCGTTTTCGATGGTTCTATATACCCCTTGTAGCCTGTGGAAAGGTGTAGCAACATGCACTCGGGTTCCCCCAATCCCGGGCTGCGACACGGACAGCCCTCACAGTTCCCCCGTACCGACCGCGCGTCCCCCGCGTCGAACTGCTCCGACATGCTCGTCGAGGCCGACGAGAACCTGACGGTCGCGCTCCGACAGGCCGCCGGCCTGGACGGCGCGCGCGACCGCGTCTCCGGCGTGGCGTTCGTCGAGCGCGACGACGCCACCCTGGTCGTCATCGACAACCAGGACGCCCTCGACGAGTTCCGTCACCGCCTCACGTCCCTCCAGCGCAACTACCTCGTCAGCGACGGTCTCGCCGAGTACGCCGACGCCATCGCCCGGCTCCGTGCACGGCTTCCCCGGGCGTGGCGCGGCGGCGTCCACGCGGTCGCCGCCTGACCCGCTACGGTACCTCGACCGCGTGCTCCAGCGTGCCGACGCCCTCTACCTCCACCTCGACGCGGTCGCCGTCCGCCAGCGGGCCGACGCCCTCCGGCGTTCCCGTCATGATCACGTCGCCGGGTTCGAGCGTGACGTACGCGGTTATCTCCGCGATCAACTCCGGGATGGAGAAGATGAGGTGCTCGATGGTGGAGTCCTGTCGCGTCTCGCCGTTCACGCGGAGCCGGATAGCGGCGTCCTCGGGCACGTCGCCGGGGTCGGCGAGCACCGGGCCGAGCGGCGCGGCGCCGTCGAACGCCTTCCCGCGCACCCAGTTCTGCTCCTCGTCCTGGTCCGTGCGGTTCGACACGTCGTTCCCGCACGTGTAGCCCGCGACCACGTCCAGCGCCGCCGCCTCGTCCACGTTCCGGCACTGCTCGCCGATCACCGCCGCGAGTTCCGCTTCGTGTTCCACGTACCTGTCCGCGGGGAGTTCCACCGTGTCGCCGTGGGACGCTACGGCGTTCGGCCCCTTGAGGAACAGCATCGGTCGGTCCGGCAACTCCTCGTCGCGCTCCTCGGCGTGCGCCGCGTAGTTCCGGCCGACGCAGACGATC
>CAZYYH010000175.1:0-4670 GCA_964651725.1 uncultured Halobacteriales archaeon
GCGCCGGTGGTGAGCAAACCCGGAGGGTTTGCGAGCCTCGGGGCACAAGCGAACGAAGTGAGCGCAGTGCGCCGGTGGTCTAGTGGTAGGACATGAGCTTCCCAAGCTCATAGCCCGGGTTCGACTCCCGGTCGGCGCATCCTTCCGTCGTGAGCGAGTGCCGGTGTCGAGCCGAGCGAACCCCACTGGGCCACCCGTACCCGGTTCCGCTCGAGAACAGCATATTTAGCCCGTTGCGCGCAACATCAGGCTATGAGCGTGGTCGTCGTTTCGACGGGCGGAACCATCGCGTCGAAGGAGAACTCGGCGGACGAGGGGGCGAGGCCGGAACTCTCCGGCGAGGACCTGGTCGAGTCGGTCCCCGAACTCCGGGAGGTCGCGGAGGTCCGGACGCGCGAGTTCTCGAACGTGCCGAGTCCGCACTTCACGGTCGAGCGGATGCTGTCGCTGGCCGAACTCGTCCGGGAGCTGTCGGCGGACGGTGCGATCGACGGCGTGGTCGTCACGCAGGGGACGGACGTCCTGGAGGAGTCGGCGTACTTCGTGGATCTCTGCCACGACGCCGCCACGCCGGTCGTGTTCACGGGCGCGATGCGCACGCCGTCGTCGCCGAGTCCGGACGGACCGCGCAACCTCCTCGCGGCGGTCCGGACGGCGGCGAGCGACGCGGCGCGGGGTAGGGGCGTGCTGGTGGCGTTCGACGACCGCGTGTATCCGGCGCGCGAGGTGACGAAGGCTCACTCGATGGCGACCGGCGCGTTCCGCGCGCCGGAGTTCGGCCCGCTCGCCTCCCTCGACGAGGACCGGCTGACGTGGCGGCGGACGGTCGCGAACCTGGACCCGACGTTCGCGCCGTCGCGGGAGCGCTTGACGAACGAGGTCCACGCGATCACCGTCACCGCCGACATGCCACCGGCCCAGATCGCGGCTGCGGCCCGGGCCGACGCCGTGTGCCTGGCCGCGACGGGAGCGGGCCACGTCCCGCCCGGGATCATCGAGCCGCTCGAAACGCTCCGGGAGCAGGGCGTCCCGGTCGTGGCGACGACCCGCTGTCCCGAGGGGCGACTCGCCCGCCACACGTACGGCTTCGAGGGGAGCGAGGCGACGCTGCGCGAACTGGGGTGCTACTACAGCGACCTCGACCTCCAGAAGACGCGCGTGAAGACCGTCGTCGCGTTGGCGGCTGGAGAGCTGGACGCGGCGTTCGAGCGGCCCGGTTCGTCGGAGGCCGACTGATTCACGCGGACGACCACCGTTCGAGTTCCGGCCTGGTGGTCAGTGAACTGGACGAACGCCCACTCTCCTGGCCCGTGAGATGGCTTTTTGACGCCGCCGCTGGAAACAGCTACCATGAGCGACAGCGGAGAGACGACGAAGCCACAGGTGGACCTCCGGTTCTCGGAGACGGAACTCGAAGCGCGCCGCGAGCACGTCGTGGAGTTCGTCGAGGCGAAGACGGCGGAAGCGGGGGTCGAGAGCGCGGTCCTCGGTCTCTCCGGCGGCATCGACTCGACGCTGACGGCGAACCTGGCGGTGGAGGCCCTGGGAGCCGAGAACGTCCACGGCCTGGTCATGCCGGGCGCGGTGTCGCGGGACGAGAACATGAGCGACGCGGAGTGGGTCGCCGAGGACCTGGGCGTTCCGTTCGACCTCGTGGAGATCAACCCCATCGTGGACCGCTTTCTGGACGCGTTCCCGGAGGCACAGAGCGACCGGGAGGCCGTCGGGAACGTCCGGGCGCGGTCGCGCGCCGTCCTGAACTACCTCGTCGCCAACCACGAGGGCGCGCTGGTGCTCGGCACGGGCAATCGCACGGAGGTACTGGTTGGCTACTTCACGAAGTACGGCGACGGGGCGGTGGACTGTCACCCCATCGGCAACCTCTACAAGCAGCAGGTGCGCCAGCTCGCCCGGCACGTCGGCGTGCCCGACGAACTCGTGGAGAAGACGCCGACGGCGGGCCTGTGGGTGGGCCAGACCGACGAGGGCGAACTCGGCCTCGACTACGACACGCTCGACGCCATCCTCGCGCTGCACGTCGACGGGCGCGTGCCGGCCGAGGCGACCGCGGACCTCGCGGGCACGGACGTGGAGACGGTCGAGCGCGTGCGCGGGATGTGCGAGCGGAGCGCGCACAAGCGCGCGGTGCCGCCCGCGCCCGACCCGCTGTAGCCCGGCCGTTCGCGGACCGACGCGCCGTCCTACCCGGTCTCGGCGACGATCCTGACGGTATCGCCCTCCTGGAGGACGTACTCGCCCGGAGCGACGGACTCGCCGTTCACGGTGACGGAGACGTTCGTCCCCGAGTCGCCGTCGCGGTACGTGGTGCCGTCGAACGCGAGTGTATCCCCACCGTCCCGGAGTTCGATGCCGACGGTCTCCATCGCGTACGCGAGCGTGACGCCGCGACCGTGGACGTGCCACCGGTCGCCGTTGCCGCCCTCGAAGTGGAAGTAGTCGTCTTGGAGCTGGTACCGTTCGCGGCTGAAGTCGAGGGGTTGGCCGTCGATGGTGACCTGGATCGCGCCGTGGTAGTGGACCGCGCCGAGGTCGGTCGGGCCGCCCGCCGACCCACCCGACCCCGAGCCGCCCGCGACGAGGTAGACGCCGACGAGCGCGAGCGCGACACCGCCGACGAGCACGGCGTAGAGCGCGACCGGCGGACCGTCGGCCTCGGGCTCGTCGAGTCCGGTTCGCTTCTGGTCGATCCGGTCGAGGTCGTCGTCGTGCGCGTCGCGGAGGTGCTCGAGGTACGCCGCTTCGTCGGCGAACTCGGCGTCACAGTACGAGCACTCGGGCATGGTCCCCTAGACGCGCCGAGAGGTTTCAATCCTTGTGGTCGCGGCGGTCCACGAGCGCGGCGAACGCGTCCGCCTCGCGGCGCTCCTGTGCGCCGTGGTCGGCGCGGTCGCGGAGCAGGCGCTTGAGGCGTGCGAGCGCCCCGGGGTCGTTCGCGGCGATCTCCGCTGCGACCGCGCGCGGGTCGTCGACGACGCGGGAGACGAGACCCATCCGGAGCGCCTCGTCGGCGTCCACGACGCGCCCGGAGAGCGACAGGTCGAGCGCGTTGCCGTCGCCGACGACCGCGGGGAGGCGGCGCGTGCCGCCCCACGAGCCGAAGATGCCCATCGAGACGCCGGGCTCCGCGAACGTCGCTTCGGGCGTGGCGACGCGCACGTCGCAGGCGAGCGCGAGTTCGACGCCGCCGCCCCTGGCCGCGCCGTCGACGCCCGCGACGACGACCGCGTCCGCAGACTCGATGGCGTTCGTCGTCGCCTGGCCGCGCTCCGCGTACGCCTCGGCGTCGTCCGCGTCGAGTGCTCGAACGTCGTCGAGGTCCGCACCGGCACAGAACGCCTCGCCCGCGCCCCGGAGGTAGACGACCGGCGCGTCCGCCGACTCGACCGCCGCCGCGAGATCGTCGAGGCCCTCGCGCGTCAGCGCGTTCCGGCGCTCCGGTCGGTCGAGCGTGACCACGCGCACGCCGTCGTCGTCCGCGAAACGTATCATGACGCAGGCTCCGCACCCGTTTCCAAAGGTCTTTGCCGTTGCCGCCGATACCTCCGCGTAATGCAGGAGGCCGACCTGGCCCGTCGCCGTGCGAGCGAGGCCGTCGACGACATCACCCCGCTGCGGCTCCGCGAGGCGATCACCGACCGCCTCGATCCCGGGTCGATGATCCCGGGCGTGCTCGTGCTCCTGAGCGCCGAGGTCGTCGACGGCTCGCCGGACCCGGCCGACGTCGAGCGCCGCGCCGCCGGCGTCCAGCTCATCTACGAGGGGCTCCACCTCACGCGCTCCCTCGTCCACGACGACCCGTGGCACGCCGACTCCCCGCCGGACGAGCCGGCCGACCTCGACGTGCTCGCCGCGGACGTGCTCGTGGCCCGCGGCTTCCGGCTGCTCGCCAGCACCGACGCCGCCGACGACGCCGTCGAGACCGTGCGAGCCTTCGGCCGCGAGCAGACCGAGGAAGCCGTCGACTCGCCGTCGGACCCGCCCCGAACCCTCGAAGCGAACGTCTTCGAACTCGCCGCGGTCGCCGGCGCGACCGCCGCCGGCCGCGACACCCCGCTCCCGCTCCGCCAGTACGTCGTCGGCCTCGCGCACAACCTCGGCGACCCGCCGCTCCCGCCCGCCATCGACGGGCTGCCCGAGACCATCGAGGAGGTCATGGGTCGCGTGAGCGCCGACCCCACGCCCGACGAACCCGTGCGGTCCTCCGGCGTCACCGACCCCTGACCTCACGACCGAACCGTAGCGCTTAAACTCGCCACCGGGCAACGGTGTACTGCGCGCCTGGGTAGCTTAGCGGTAAAGCGCGTCCTTGGTAAGGACGAGAGCCCGGGTTCAAATCCCGGCCTAGGCTTGCTATCCCCCTTCCTCCCCGTAGTTATCGGTTCTCCGTGGTTGAAACAATGGCCCGGACTCAAGACCACGAAGGAGGTTCATCAACCCAAACGAGGAGAAGCGCTGAAACTGCTAAATTCAGGGTTTAAGATTGACTCGCCCTGGCGTAACATTCGTAACAGGACATTACGTGGGGTGGTCCCCCGCCCGAGCAATTCTCGTTCGCGGGCATGTTCTGGACGGTGAGCTATGACGAAATCGATCGACGAGTCGTGGTTGACCACCGCGAAATCAGAGCAGCGACTGAACGAACGCCAGCT
>CAZYYH010000176.1:0-4592 GCA_964651725.1 uncultured Halobacteriales archaeon
GGGCGCGTCGAAGCGCACGGCGACCGGGTGGGTGCCGCGCCGGTCGAGGTGGGCGGCCACGTCGTCGGCGGAGAGCGGATCGGGGTCGTCGGGCCAGAACACGTCCTCGCGGGGGTCGGCGAGGAGGTCGCGGGCGTAGTGCTGGAGGCGCGCGACGTTCGACTCGGCGACGACGGCGGCGACGTTGCGCTCGGGGTCCGTCGGGTCGATGACGACGAGGGGATCCTCGAAGGCGAGGCCGGCTCCGCCGGCCTCGTCGTTCCGAGACGGCTTCGCCGTCTCGCGTTCCTGGCCGTGGCCCTCGGGATCGAGTTCCACCGGGGGGTGCCAGTCCGCGGCCGCTTCGAGGACCGCGCGGAACCCGCCGTATTCGAGGACGAGGAGTTCCGTGAGGTAGCCCGAGAACCCCCGCGTCCGGAGGTCGCTGCCGTACGCGCCGACGCCCGTGAGGAACTGCTTCAGGACGCGCACGTCCGCGGCGAGGTCGGGCGTCAGCCGCTCCGTCACGTACTCGTTGTGGAACGGCGTGCGGTCCACCGCCGACCGGATGTCCGTCGCCGACGCGACGTTGTAGCACGGCACCAGATCGACCGTGAACCCCTCGAACTCCCCCTTGACGTAGGGGTGCTCCGCGTACTCCTCGCGGCCCTCCGGCAGCACCCTGTTCCCGACCTGGAGGCCGTACCGCTCCAGGTCCTCGCGCGGCAGGTCCGGCGGGAACCGCACGAACACGTCCACGTCGCGGTCGCCCGCGAGCCACGTGTCCCGCGCCGTGCTCCCGACCCGGAGCACGTCCGCCTCGACGGGGAGGTCCGCGACTGCGTCCTCCGCGCGCTCCACGAGGCGCTGGACGGCGGCGTCGAGTGCCGCGCGCTCCTCCGCGTCCGGCTCGACGCGCTCTCGGACGCTCGTCACGACCGCGTCGAACGCGTCCCCGTCGGTCATGCGTCCGGCTTCTGCCCGCCGGAGTGAAAGCGTGTCGATGCTCGGTGCGACGGGTTCGTCCCGGCGTGTGTGGTCGTCGCGACGTTGCTCGAAAGCGAAAACCCTATGAAGGCAACTCGGCTATCACTGCTTGCACGGGGCCGCCGTAGCTCAGTTGGTAGAGCACCTGGTTGTTACCCAGGTTGTCCCAGGTTCGAGTCCTGGCGGCGGCGCTTCTCTATCGCGCTCCTTCACGGCGAGCGGCGAACGGAGTGAGCCGTGAGCGGTTTCATCCGCGAGCCAGCGGAGCGCGATTGGAATCGGTCCCGCCGGACTCGAGCCCGCAAGTCGCAGTCCGCGCAGGGAGCGAGCGAACGCAGTGAGCCACCGACCGAGCAGAACCGTCTTGCGACGTTCGAGTCCTGGCGGCGGCGTAAAATCGATCCGCGATTTCACGACCCACCAGAAGCGCTCCGCGCTTCTTGGGACGGCGCTTCTCCGTCGCGGACGTGACCCCCCGAGTAGTCTCGACCGCGAGCCGTCGAATCATCGCGCGGAGCCGCCCCTATAAAGCTTATAAGTGTACTACTTTGTAATCATCTGTACGGATTTGTAACCTTCAAGTGATTTATGAGCGGTGTGTCGCGGCGAGCGAGCCGCGACCGAGCAGTGCCGTCTGCGAGAAGGCAAGGCTAAAGACCGGTGGGGCGGTAGAATCGGCCGTCAGGCAGGGCCCTTAGCTTAGTCTGGTTCAAAGCCCCCGGCTCATAACCGGGTGATCGGTGGTTCAAATCCGCCAGGGCCCATCATCGTTCTGTAGCAGTTTGGGTTCGAGGTCGGCTTCCTGCTGGCCTGGCAGCGCCATCCGGTCACGGGGCGCGACCCTCGCGCTCGTCGGAACGAGCATCGCCGTGGTCGGCCCGCTGACGCCGCTGTGGAGCGACTACCCCGACCGATAGCGGGCGTGGACCGTGTGCTGGGCGCTTGTCGCGCTCGACGACGTGGTTAACCACGCGCTCGGCGTCCCGACCCCCTGGACTCGTATACGGGCGCGCTCTACCGGTTGTTTCCATGGTAGGTGAGTACAGACGACACGCGTAGCGGGCTTCTCACTCCCGGAACTGGGTCCGGCGGTCGCTCGTGGTGGCCTGGTGAGCGACGTGGCTGCGAACGAGCAGCATCGCCTCGAAAAAACTCGACGCGAGGATCGTGCGACCCCCTGGGAGAGGCCGTTTCGCTTTCCTCGGACCCAGTCCACCCGCTGACGGGTTGGACACCCCAGATAACGACTGAATCGGACATAGTAATGAAGCGGCTACGCACAGTAGTCGAGTTCCTACGCACGAATCGCCAGCTAACTATCGACCAGGACCGCGTAATCACCCCACAACTAAGGACACGGTAGAGGACAGCATCTGGGTATGAGCGCCCATATCGGCCTGCTAACGGGCGGCTTCCACGTCGACAGCCACCCGATTCAACCAGCAGATACGTACACTTACTCAATGGCGAGGTCACAGTTGCGGAACCGATAGCATTCGCCCGTGAACCTTTCGGCCACTATGCAGGGCTTTGCGGTAGTTCGCGGTGGATGGCTCTGCGCCTCCATTCGCGCCCGGAACACATCCCCTAATTCACCGCCGCTATGAAAACACAGTTACGGACCCCGCTCTATCACCGACCAAAGATGCCCAGGTCAGGTGTCAGTCGACGCCACTTCCTCTACACGACGGCCACCCTCGCCGCGACGAGCACCGCAGGTTGCACGGCCCCAACGGAGCCGAACGAGGCGGGCGACCAACCGAACAGCGACAACTCCCCGAGTACCGACCCCCAGACCGACGACTCGGAGAGCGTCTACACGCGGGTGTACCGGCAGACCATCGACTCGGTGGTCCTCGTCCGGACGGACGAGGGGGGCGGCACGGGCTTCGTGTTCGACGACGGGCACGTGGTGACGAACCAGCACGTGGTCGGGTCCGCCGACGCCGTCGACGTGCGCTTCCGCGGGAACGAGTGGCGGTCGGGCGAGGTCGTCGGGACGGATGCGTTCACCGACCTGGCCGCGATAGAGGTGCCGGACCGGCCGAGCGCGGCGACGCCGCTGCCGTTCGCGGACGAGGAGCCGGAGGTGGGCCAGGAGGTGGTCGTCATCGGGAACCCGTACGGGCTGGACGGCACGGCGACGACGGGCATCGTGAGCGGGGTGAGCCGGTCGATCCCGAGCCCGGTCGGCTACCGCATCCCGGACGCGGTGCAGACGGACGCGGCGGTGAACCCGGGGAACAGCGGCGGGCCGATCGTGTCCCTCGACGGCCGGGTGGTGGCGGTCGTGAACTCGGGCGGCGGGGAGAACGTCGCCTTCGGCATCTCGGCGGCGCTCACGCGCCGGGTCGTGCCCGACCTGATCGAGACGGGCGAGTTCGACCACGCGTTCGTGGGCGTGGTGCTGGAGGAGGTGACGCCCGCGGTCGCGGAGGCGAACGACCTCGCGGAGCCGCGCGGCGTCATCGTCGCCGAGGTGGTGCCGGACGGCCCGTCCGCGGGCACCCTGGCGGGGAGCGACGAGCAGGCGGTCGTGGACGGCAGGACCGTCCCGGTCGGCGGCGACGTGATCCTCGCGCTGGACGACGAGCCGGTACGCACGCTCGAGGACCTCTCCAGCTACCTCGCGCTGCGGACGCGGCCGGGCGACACGGTGACGCTGACGCTGGTCCGCGACGGCAGCGAGCGGGCGGTCGAGGTGACGCTGGGCGAGCGGCCGGAGCCGTAGCGGGGACCGGCCCGACGAGCCGAGGCGCGCGGGCGACCCGGCAAGCCGGGCACGGTCACGCGAACCAGCAGTCGGCGAAGGAGTCGAAGAAGTCGGCGTCGGTGTCCACGCGCTCGTGGCGCGCGCCGAGGTCGCGTGCGACGCCCGCGACCCCGTCGAGGTGGGCGTCGAACCGCTCCTGATAGTCGCGGCGGAGGCGGCGGCCGAGGTATGTGCGGGTGGAGCGGTCCGCCTCTAAAGCGTCGAACACGGTGTCGCCGCTACCAGGGAGGTCGCGCTCGCCGGGGGCGACCACGTGCGCGAGCACGAGCTGGTTGTCGGCGAGCGCGTCGAGACCGGCGTCGACCGCGTCCAGGTCGCCGAGGAAGTCGCTGCAGACGAGGACGAGCGCCTTGGAGCTGATGGTGGCGGCGTAGTCGGCGAGCGCGGCGTCGAAGTCGGCCTCGCCCGACGGCTCGACGCCGTTGCACTGGTCGACGAGCGCGAGCACCTCGCCTCGACTCGAGCGACCGCGGTCGAGCCGGTCGACGGCGCCGTCGAAGACGGCGAACCGGAACTCGTTGTGCTCTCGGGCGGTGAGGTAGGCGAAGCCGAGGCCGAGCTTGGCGGCGTACTCGAACTTGTTGGCGTCGCCGTCGCCGTAGCTCATCGACGCGCTGGCGTCCACGAGGACGTGGACGGTGAAGTTGCGCTCGGCCTCGTACTGCTTGACGTAGAGGTCGTCGGTGCGGGCGTAGAGGTTCCAGTCGATGAACCGGGGGTCGTCGCCGCGCTCGTATCGTCGGTAGTCGGCGAACGTGCGGCCCTCGCCGACGGCGTCGGTGGTGCGCTCGCCGCTGTGCCGCGACCGCGCCTGGCGGTCGCGGGCGGCCTCGAACCGGTCGAGTTCGGCGAG
>CAZYYH010000177.1:0-4585 GCA_964651725.1 uncultured Halobacteriales archaeon
CCGCCAGGTCGGCGTCGAGCGCCCAGAACGTCTTCACGATGCGGAGCGTGTTCTGGGTGACCGGCTCCGAGAAGTCGCCGCCCGGCGGGGAGACCGCGCCGACGACCGACACGGAGCCCTGGTCGCCGTTGAGCGTCTCGAACAGGCCGGCGCGCTCGTAGAACTCGGAGAGCCGCGCCGCGAGATACGCGGGGTAGCCCTCCTCGCCCGGCATCTCCTCCAGCCGGCTGGAGATCTCGCGCATCGCCTCCGCCCACCGCGACGTGGAGTCCGCCATCAGCGCGACGTCGTACCCCATGTCGCGGAAGTACTCCGCGATGGTGATGCCCGTGTACACGCAGGACTCGCGGGCCGCCACCGGCATGTTGGACGTGTTCGCGATGAGACACGTCCGGCTCATCAGCGGCTTGCCCGTGATCGGGTCCTCGAGTTCGGGGAAGTCCTCGATGACCTCCGTCATCTCGTTCCCGCGCTCGCCGCAGCCGACGTAGACGACGATGTCCGCGTCCGCCCACTTCGCGAGCTGGTGCTGGGTGACCGTCTTCCCCGAGCCGAACGGCCCCGGTATCGCGGCCGTCCCGCCCTTCGCGATGGGGAACAGGCCGTCGAGGATGCGCTGGCCCGTCACCAGCGGAATCGTCGGCGTCTGCTTCTCCAGGGCGGGTCGGGCCTCGCGCACCGGCCACTCCTGGCGCATCCGTATCTCCTCGCCCGTGTCGAGCTCCACGACCGTATCCTCGACGGAGAAGTTGCCGCTCTCCGCCGAGACGACCTCGCCGCCGTCCGAGTCGGGCGGCACCATCACCCTGTGCGTGATGGACTCCGTCTCCGGCACCTCGCCGACGATATCGCCCGACTCGACCTCGTCACCCGCCTCGACCGTGGGCGTGAACTCCCACGTCCGCTCCAGGTCGACGCCCGGCGCGTCGACGCCGCGGTCGAGGAACGCGCTGTTCATCTTCTCCTCGAGCACGTCGAGCGGGCGCTGGACGCCGTCGTAGATGGAGTCCAGCAGCCCCGGCCCGAGATCGACCGTCAGCGGATTGCCCGTGTTCTCCACCGGCTCGCCCGGTGCGACGGCCGACGTCTCCTCGTACACCTGGATGGTGGTGACGTCGCCCTCGATCTCGATGACCTCGCCCATCAGTCCCTCGTTGCCGACGTACACCACGTCGTTCATCTTCGCTGCGAGGCCCGTGGCGGTCACGACCGGACCGCTCACGCTCTCGATCACGCCGTCCTCTCGGACGTCTGTGGTCTGTTGTGCCTGACTCATTCGTTGTCACCTTCTTCCATGAGGTCGATACCTATAGCCCGCTTGATTTTCTGCCGGAGGCCGCCCGACCCCGCACCGCCGCCGAGCGTCACGAACGTCGGCTCGACGCTCGTCTCCACGGTGTTCCGAACCGACCGCGAGAGGTGCTGGAGGTCGTCGTCGTGCATCACCACGATGCCCACGTCGTCGGCCGCCAGCAGCGCCTCGACGGCCTCGTCGAGCTGTTCGTCCTTCCGGTCCGCGGGCACGTTCTCGAACCGCCGGACGCCCGCGAGCCGGAACCCCGCAGTGAACTCGGGGCTACCGATCACGCCGATGTCCTGGCTCATAGCATCACCAGCTCCCGCTCGATCTCCTCCTCGCTCAGGCCGGCCTCGCGGCCGCGAGCGATGGCGCGGATGTTGTCGACCTCGCGCTCCTTCGCCAGCACGAAGGCCAGCACCGGACACACCGACAGCGGGTAGACGTGCGAGAGGTAGTCGGAGTACTCCAACAGTGCCTCGTCGAGGGCCTGCTCGAACCCCAGCAGGGACTCGGCGTCCTCCAGGTCGTCGAGTGCGGCCTCGATCTCGTCGCCGTAGACGCTGGCGCGGACGCGCTCCACGAGCTCCGTCTCGTTGCCGGCGAGCTGTCGGATCTCCGTCTCGTCGAACAGCCGGCCGCCCTCGATGAAGTACTCCGCCGGGTCGAGGTCCGCGCCCGACCGCGCGATGCGGAGCGCGTTCCGCACGTTCCGGAAGTCGATCTCCGCCTGGAGGAACTCGACGTAGAGCTCCGTCGCGCGGTCGTCGGTCGCCGCGCTACCCATCAGCGCGCCGTAGTACGCGCGGTCGACCGCGTTCTCCAGTGGCACCAGCAGGCCCGTGCGCTCGTACTCGTCGTACGCCTCGGCGAGGTCGTCGCCGAAGATGGTGCCGTCGAGGAGTTCCACGGCCTCCTCGACGTCCGACGCGGACGCGAGCGACTCCAGCCGACGCTCGTCTAGTTCGCCCGCCGGGATGAGGTCGGACTCGATCTCGTCCGCCGTCGCCCCCGAGTAGAGCCCGCGGAGCACCGTCTTCACGTTCCACGCGTCGAACTTCCGGAGGTAGCGCGCGATCTGGTCGTAGAGCGGACCGGTGCTCCACCGGAGCAGGTCCTCGAAGTGCTCGGCGAGGTTGCGGTTGAGCGCGTACTCGATGAGGTCGACGCCCGAGTAGCGCGACCCGAGCGCGTTCACCTCGTCCCCGTACTCGGTCTCCTCCATGAACCGGGCGATCTCGCCCGGTCCCATGCGGAGGAGCTTCCGGTAGTCCTCGTCGTCGAACAGCGACGCTCGTCGGTGGCGCACCCGCGCCGTCACGTACTCGTGGTTCGACGAACCCTCGACGCTCATTGCTCCCCGTCGAACAGTCGGGCGCTGATGTCCTTCAAGTTGTCCTCCCACACGGTCTCCAGCACCGAGTCGAACGTGTTGTTCACGCGGACGCGACTCTCGGTGCTCTCCACGACCACGCCGCCGAGGCAGTCGTACTCGCCGGCGTACTCGTAGCCGTCGTAGTCGTCCAGTATGCCCTCGACGAGCGCGGCGTCGCTGGCGCGAGCGTACACCTGCACGGACCCGGCGTCGAACTCCTCGCTCGCCGCGTCGAGGAGTTCGCGCGTGAGTTCCTCGCGCTCGTCGCCCGATAGCGACGCAACGTGCTCCTCCAGCGCCTCGCGCACGTCGGCGAGCGCGTCCCTACGCGCCTCCAGGCGGTCCTGCTTCGCCTCCAGCTTCGCGCTGGAGAGCTTCTGCTCGCGCTCCTGGGCGATCTCGCGCTCGGCCTGGCGCTCCGCCTCCGCGACGATGTCGTCGGCGTCCTGCTCGGCCTCCGCGGTTATCTCGTCGGCGCGCTCCTCGGCCGCCGCGCGTATCTCGGCCGCGCGCTCGCGGGCTTCGTCTCGAATGTCCTCTGCTACCGTTTCGAGGCTCATGATGAGAAAGTCGGGTGAGTTCGGTTACGCGGGGGCGAAGCTCGGCACGACGAACACGACGACGAGCGCCAGAATGACGAGCGTCTCCGGCAGCACCGTCATGATCAGGCCGATGCCGAACAGGTCCTGGTCCTCCGCGATGGCGCCGACCGCCGCGGCACCGATACCGCGCTCGGCGATACCCGCGCCGAGCGCCGCCAGACCGACGGCGAGTGCCGCCGCGCCCTTCGGGGTGATGCCGGGGACCGCGCCGCCTTCAGTTGCGAGCAGTACGAATGCGGTTGCGACTGTGTCGATGAGTTCAAGCATGGTTTACTCAGTCCTCTGTGGTGTAGGTTCGCCGGTAGCCGAACGGTTCGTATTTGGCTCCACCGCCCTCATAAAACTTGTTAAAGAACTCCACGTACTCCAGGCGTACGGCCTGTAATCCGGCGCTCGTGATCCCGAGCGCGAGCACCAGCAGGTGCCCGAGCACGAGGATGACGAGACCGCCGAGGACCGCCGCAACCGTGCCGTGGACGAGGCCGGGGAACATCACTGTGCCTTCCGTCACTGCTTCGGGTCCCTTGTCCATCAGGAAGTGGAACTCGCCGTGGTGGCTGTACGCGCCGAAGAACAGGAGGTTGACGACGAACGCCATCCCCGCCTTGGCGAGCAGCACCGCGGCGATCCGGGTGTACGACAGCACGTTCACGAGCGGCTGGAGGAACTCCACGACCTCCAGGGGTTCGCCGAGGTACAGCAGCACCGTACCCAGGACGAACACGCCGATGGACACCGGAACGGGGCCGACGCCCGGGATCGTGAACATCGTGAACGTCGGGAGCCCCGCGAAGCCGAGCGCGTACGGCTCGCCGTCGAACACCGTGAACATGAACTCGGGCTTCATCCCCTCCGCGAACGTGGAGAAGACGAACCACCAGATGCCGACGAGCATCAGGAACCACGAGCCGTTCTCGAGGAACGCCTCCTTCACGCCGTGGTCGAGGTCGTTGAAGAACCCGAACACGTAGCCGACGGTGACGTGCGCCAGTCCCAGCACGAGCGCCAGGACCAGCCACGCCTGCGCGTACGCCAGCTCCGCGGGCTGGAGACCCTTGTGCATCGGTGGGCTGCCGCCCCACACGATCTCGCCGAGCTGGTGGAGCCCGAAGAACTCGCCGTAGAGCACCCCGAACAGCATCGTGAACGCGCCACACCACATGGCGATGCCGCCGAGACTCCGGAGAGCCGCGCTGTCCAGCCGGCTCCACATCGCGTAGCCGATGAGCGCGTACAGTATCCCGTAGCCGAGATCCCCGATCATGAACCCGAAGAACGCCGGGAACGTCAGGAACAGCACGACCGTCGGGT